>JAPKCZ010000014.1 GCA_028822745.1 Kiritimatiellia bacterium
GTCGACGGGATAATTCGAAATCGTAATAGAACCCGTCATCGGTTGCGGGCCCAATGTCCAACTTGACGTCGTCAAAAAGTCGACATACAGCAGCTGCCAAAACATGCGCCGCACTGTGACGCATCGTACTAATTTCCAACGTCTAACTCCTCGCGTACGCCCATTCAGCCCGCTCGGGCACCTGGGTGGTACGCTTTTAGCGCAACGGCGCATGGCGTCGTCAACGGCAGTGATGTCGCCGGAGGTACGCGATTACAAGGTTGCAAAACTTAACAAAGAAAGCCGAATCCTAGCGAATGACAGGGGTCAAAGTCAATCCGATTAACACAAAGACAGCCTGTCTGGACGGCTCGCAAACGACGATACTCAAGACGTGAAGCGATGCACGAACAGGCCGGAGCGCAGCTTTGGCTCAAACCAGGTGCTTTTCGGCGGCATGATGCGGTCTTCATCAGCAATCCGGATCATCTGCTGCACATCGGCCGGGTGCATACTGAAGGCAACGATCGCCTTGCCGCTGTCCACGCGCCGTTCCAGCTCGGACGTCCCTCGAATGCCACCCACGAAACTGATGCGCGCATCACGCCTAGGGTCAGCCACGCCCAACAATGGGGCCAGCACGCCATCCTGAAGCAGGCTGACATCCAACGAAGCCACAGCATCTTCTCCGCTGCCCTCGGGAAAACGCAGGGTACGCCATGCGCCTGCCAGATACATACAGACCTCGCGTGGTCCCGCAGGAACGGCTTCTCCGCTATCCTCGACATCGCACACGTCACCCAAGGCATCTAAGAACGCCTCCGGCGTGTGTCCGTTCAAATCGGAAACGCAGCGGTTGTACGCCAAAATATCCAACTGCTCGGCGGGAAACAGAACCGTCAAAAACCAATCAACTTCAGATTCACCACCGGCAGGGTTCAGGGTTTCGCTGGCGCGGTTGGCGGCGGCGGCACGATGATGCCCATCGGCAACATAGGCCAGCGGCACGGCATCGAACGCCGTTGTCAGCGCAGCTGTGTCGGCAACACGCCACACCTGATGACGCACACCGTCGTCGGCGGTTAAATCGATTAACGCAGCATCTTCCTCGACGCGCGCCACTTCGGCATCGACGGCGCTCTGCCCATTATACGTCAGAAAGACAGGTCCAGTGTGCGCGCCCTGCGTGACAATCATGCGCGTGCGATCGTCCTCTTTGTCTGGACGCGTCTTTTCGTGCTTACGAATGACATTGTTGCGGTAGTCATCCACATGGCAACAGCCGACCAGACCATGCTGCGTGTGCCCGTCCATCGTCAAAGCGTACACATAGAGACAAGGTTCCGCCTCCTGCTCCAGCCAACCTTCGGCCTGGAATTCCGCGAGCTTTTTGCGGGCCTGTTCATAAAGCGCCTCCGGCTCCGGTGCCGCACCTAACTCAACCTCAGGTCGCGTCACGCGCAGAAAGCTCTTGGGATTGCCGTCAACAAGGGCGCGTGCCTCGTCGGTATCAATCGTGTCATACGGGACGCTGGCCACGTCAGGGGCAAGCTCGGGTGAAGGCCGCCAGGCTCTAAACGGATTGATTCGCATGGTCTAACTCCAAGTACCAAGATGATAAACGAAAGGCCCACGTTTGCATGGCGCCCGAAAGCTGCGCACTCAATAGGGAAAGGCCCGAACTGTCAAGCCTCGCTTGCTTGAAAAGAAAAGTCTACTTATGAGAAGAAAATTAGCCGCAGAGTTCGCTGAGGACGAGGAGGGAACAGCCGTTCAAGGTGCTGGGTTCGGCGTGCTTCGTTCTGCTCGAGCCAGTCCCGCATATCAGACACGTTGTACCAAATCTCAGATGCACCCCAGCGAAACAACCCGAATCAGGAGCGCTTGCCCTTGCGCCTCGGCTTGGGCTTCGTAAACAGTTCAAGTTGACTGTCTTTGATCAAATCGTAGCTTTTCAGCAAGCGAATGATTTGTAGCAAATCCGACTTCTCGTAATTTTTGCGATCATCGACACCTTGTACGATATCAGCCAGCATCGTCGGAAAAGCCAGTACCCCATCAACGCCACTGACGCGCAGAAGGTTGATGACCTGATCCTTAAACTCTCCACCAGCGGGCAACTTGGGAACACACAAGATACGTGCGAAATCAGGTGACCCAAGACGCTTCGCCCCCACACGCGCGGAGCGCGGCTGAGCGAAAGCAACCGCTTCAGGCGTATCTTTGAATGTGCTCGCATAAACGCGATGCCCGTGCCAGCCGCGAATGCCAACGATGGCGGAGGAAATATGCTCCAGATCCTCCGTGCGCCAGACGAAGTGTTCCGGAATCGTATGTGTGCGCACGCAGGGATTGTGAATGATGAGATCGATTTCCTCTTCGGCCCGTTTTTCACGACGACCGCCAACGGTGTACTTGCAGGGCTGGCTCACCAAGTAGCCTTGCTCCTCGAAGTACTCCCGCACAACCCATTCATTCACATCGGACACGTATCGTCTCCTTCGCCTGCGGCGCCCTATCCGTCGACCAAGCAGCCACAATGCTGCACGAGCAGATCGTCATCAACCTCGCACCCGAAAGCGACTTCACCAATTCGCTTGGCGAGCACAAACTTCAGCACGCCTGCAGAGGTTTTCTTGTCGGCCGACATGGCCTGACGCATCGCGTCCCACGACGGCATCTCGCCTCGAAACGTCAACGGCAACCCGACAGCAGCCATAAGCGCATTGACGCGCTGGCGGTCATCCTCAGGAAAGCCAAGCACATCGCGTGACAGTAGCCCAGCGTAGTGCATTCCAATCGTGATCGCTTCACCATGCAAATAGGTGTTGTATGACGAGACCTGCTCAATGGCATGCCCCATGGTGTGGCCGTAATTTAAAATTGCGCGTAGCCCGCCTTCGCGTTCATCCTGCTGCACCACATCGCCCTTGATCGCACAACAGCGCGCGACGACCTCGGTCAGGTATGCCTGATCGCGCGACGCGAGATGGGCCACATTGGATTCCAGCGACGCAAACAGGTCGGCATCCCAAATGACACCGTACTTGATGACTTCTGCTAGCCCGGACACATACTCACGCTCAGGTAGCGTGCTCAGGGTGTCCAGATTTGCGACGACTTCAATCGGTTGATAGAACACACCAATCAGGTTTTTGCCCTGTGGCAGATTGACACCGGTCTTTCCACCCACAGAACTGTCCACCATCGCCAGCAAGGTGGTTGGCATCTGCAGGAAGGAAATGCCGCGCAGATAGGTGCCGGCCACATAACCCGCCAAGTCACCCACCATGCCGCCACCCAATGCGACGATCACAGATCGACGATCCAAGCCCTGGGCCAGCGCCTGATCATATAAATCCTGCACGCAGGCCAGCGACTTAGATTGCTCCCCGGCGGGCACCGTAGCGCGCCCAACGGTCGCGCCCGCGGCGGTCAGAATGGCCTCGCATTGATCCCCCCATGCGGGCATGACGTTTGAATCCGAAACCATCAAGCAATGGCGACCGCGAACCAGCGCACACGCAGCGCTCATCTGCGCATCGGGTCCAATATTAATGTTATAGGAACGCTCGCCGAGCGCCACGGAAACGGTCTTGGTCATGCATCCATCCTTTCACCCACTTGAAGTGTGTGGCCGCGCAAAAATTCGTCACCTGACATGGCTTTTCGCCCCGCCGGCTGTACCTGCAGGAGCTGCACCGCGCCCTGACTTGCGGCCACGGTAGGCCCGCCGCCGGAAATGTCAATCACTGTCCCTGCGTCGCCCGTTGCGTCGACAACACGGGCGCGATGGACCTTGAGAACACGTTGGTCCAAGGGTGCTTCGCCGGACAAATAACAAGAACAGCCCGGCCACGGAAAGAAGCCCCGCACGCGATGGTGAATCGCCGCGGCGGACATCGTCCAATCGATGCGCCCATCGCTCTTTTTCAACTTCGGTGCATAGGTCGCGCTTGCCGCGTCCTGCGGACGCGGCGTCAGTGTACCCGCGCGCAAGCCCTGCAAGGTTTCGACCAACAGCCCCGCACCCGCCACAGCCAGCGCGTCGTGCAAATCCCCTGCGGTATCCTCCGGCCCGATGGCCACACGCGTCTGCAACAAGATATCGCCCGTGTCCATGCCCGCATCCATCTGCATCGTCGTCACGCCGCTTTCGGGATCGCCGTTGGCAACGGCCCACTGAATAGGAGCAGCACCGCGATACGCGGGCAGCAACGAGGTGTGCACGTTGATGCATCCGTACGCCGCCATCTCAAGCAATTCACTTTTCAGAAACTGCCCATAAGCAAGCACCGCCATCAGATCCGGAGCGAACGCGCGAATCTCGGCGATGGTTTCCGGCGTGTTGACGCGCTCGGGAGCAAGAACCGGTATCCCGCGAGATTCAGCGAGGGCTTTGACCGGTCCGGGGCGCACCTTTAGTTTACGTCCGCTGGCGCGATCAGGTTGCGTAACCACGCCCACGACGTCGACATCGGCAGCGGCGAGAAGTGCCTCCAGGGACACACATGAAATTGGGGCCGAACCCATGAAAACAACGCGCATTGTGATGATCCTTCGCCTACTTGCCGGATGACCGAAGCGCCGCCATATTGCGTCGCGTGCGCAGCTGCGCACGGCGGTGCAAACTTTTACCGTTCGCATCAATGACGACAATCGCTTCGATGTGCTCAACCTCAAGCATCCACGGCCCATCCTCTTCCTGAGCGGCCCGCGCCGGATTAGCATGCGTCACGGAGCGAATGGCTTGCGCAACCTCCACACCGGCCAGACCGATCGTTTGAAGGTACACACACGAGCGCGCAGCACAAGCGCGGCACATATCCGCACCCAATGCCCCTTGCCCGATTACGACATGAATGCGAAAGCGCTCGATCAATGCAATCAGATCCGATTCCGAACGCATCGACACAGATGGCCCAGCCGAACAGACACGCCACTGACCATTACGACCAACAACAAGTGGTGCTGCATGATAAAGCCCGAGTCCACGCTGCCGGCGCAATTGCACCCCGTCGGCACTCAGCGCCGTGAGCGCGTCCCCGCGGCAGGCGATCAAGGATCCCGCGATTGCAACACGCCGGCCCAGCTTAAGCGACGCCACCTTTTCACTCGTAAAGGGACTCGCCAATGAAATGGGTTCAGATTTAGGCATCAACGCTCACTTACAGACATTAATACAACCAGTGCTTCAATCCGCCACCGGGGCCAAACACGGCACCACGACGACGAAACGCCCAACACATATACGATACGGAGACAAACACACTCGAGGGCAATCGACTAAGCGAACCGATATGGACGTCCAGCAGGGCCGATTTTCCACCCAGCCCCATCGGGCCAATGTCGAGCTTGCGGGAATCACGCAGCACGGCATTTTCGAGACGGCCCAGCGCTTTGACGCGTGTGGTGTAGCCCAACTTATGAAGAAACTGAATCTTCGAGTGCGCGTACCCGGTCGCACGATCCCCGCCGATACAGACACCCAATATGGCCGGCCCACCTCCATTCGTCTGCGACTGCAGCACGGCATCAAGAATACATTCCCGAAAACCCTCCAGGTCGGCGCCAGCACCGAGTTCGTTGTTCGGCAAACTGTATTGTCGCCCCTCGTTCTCACTGGATGCGCTCTTCATCACCAGCCGCACATCAACCGTTTTGCGGGCACCGTGCTGGAAAAGAATCACGGGCGATGCATGCGCCACGTTGGTTCGATACTTTGCACCAGAAATGGCGTCCACGGTGTTCTGGCGAAGATAGCCGTCACGTGTTGCACGTGCCACGGCGGCACGGATCGACGCGGACAGGGCGTTGGTGTCGATCCCCGCGGGGACGCGGCAATAAAAAATCAATGTGCCCGTATCCGAACACAGTGGACGCTCTTCAGCGCGAGCCTGCTGGGCGTTCGACAGCATTGAATCGATGGCCCATTGGGCGGACGACCCGGCAGCTTCAAGACGACGCGCGCGTTTGAGCGCGTTCTCAACGTCCGTCGGCAGACTGATCGACGTGCGCCGGATCAGTTCGTATAAATTCTTTTCCCAGTACGTCGTTCTCATCCGTGCCTTATCAAAAACATATCAGGTCTGTAGAGCCGCGCAGCGCGCCTCCAGTGTATCCAAAACAGAATCAGGCACGTTCAAAGTCCCAAAGCCTAGCCCCATTCGAATGTCCGGGTTCGGTGCGCCGTGGAAATCAGAGCCACCTGTCCCTATTAAATTATATTTCTCTATCAGCCGTATCATTTCACGCATATGGCGACCGGTGTGTTCCGGATAGTGAACCTCGAGACCATCCAACCCCATGTCGGCCAATTCGCCAACATAGGCATCGAGCGCGTTCGTACCAAGCCGCAAAACATAGGGATGCGCAAGCACGGCGACACCGCCGGCCGAATGAATGCATGCGATGGCCTCGGCGACGGAAAAGCGGAAGCCCATTTCATAACAGGACCCACGATCACCGATGTAACGATCAAACGCTTCACGACGGTTGGCGACGTGCCCCCCATCCAGTAAGGCTTGTGCAAAATGTGGCCGCCCAACAATGTCGCCACCGGCCAGTGCCGCCACCTGCTCCATCGTGATACCGAAACCACGATCATTGAGATTGCTCAGGATGGTTTCGTTACGCTGACGGCGTTCGCCACCTATGCGCTCAAGAACGCGCACCATCTCAGCATGGTGATGATCAAAATTGTAGCCCAGCAGATGCATGCTGCCGAGTCGGCCAGACACACTCACCTCGACGCCGGTCAATCCGCGCACGACGTGCTCCCCTTGCGCAGAAACCCTTTCACATGCCGCCAGGAACGCGTCCACGCCACCAACGGTATCGTGATCCGTCAACGCGATTGCGTTGAGTCCTTGCGCTAGCGCGATTTCAGGAAGCGCGGCCGCGTCGTAACTCCCGTCGGAGCTCGTGGAGTGCATATGAAGGTCTATCATGGTGACTTCAATCTGTTCAGCGTCGTTTCGTACCCGCTGCTCCGGCGGGTGTGCGGACGGCTGATCATAGAAGCCTTCGCCCTGCAATTTCAACACTGGAATTCATAACGTGCACGCCCGCCTGCCTCCGGGCGCGACTTACAAGCCGCCGCGAAGACAAACATTGAACAATTTGGCTTCACGCCGCGCCGGGCTTCTGGCATGAATGGGCGTTCAGCTCAGGAAACACATCATGAACTTGCTCGCCATCGAACAATCCACGCGTAAATGTAGCATTGCACTCACGTGCGACGGCGAAACGCGTGCCCATTTGGGCTGGGACAGCAGCACCGTAGAGCGGCAGCATTTGTACGAAAAACTGCCCGAAGTCTTGAAAAAAGGCGCGCTTAGGCCGGACGCCATCGACCACTACGTGATTGGGCTCGGGCCCGGTGCTTTCTCAGGCATTCGCTCGGCCATTGCCACCTGTCGAGGCCTCGCACAACCCGATGCGACCCCCGTTTCTGGCATCGCCAGCACCGCCATCATGGCCTTTAGGGCACTTCAAACGGACCCAACCAGCCATATCCATGTGATTGGTGACGCGCGCCGCGAACGCTACTGGCACGCGCGTTACGCTTGGGTCGACGGTCGACTCGACACACGACAGGATCCGCAACTACGCGAAGCCGATGCGCTTCAACGTCTGATTACTGCAGAAGACGTTGTGCTTTCACCGGATTACGACCGCATCACGAATATACTGGCAACGCTCGCCACCAAAGGGTGTCGTGTTACCGAAGCGGCCAGCGTGCCGGATGCACGCGACCTGTCAGCCTTGGCGCTAGATGCACTTGCCGCTGGCGAGACCCTAAGCGACCCCGTGCCCGTCTATTTGCATCCAGCCGTTTTCGTGGCGCCGCGTTTTCCGGCAACACCCAAGACCGACGCCTAGGCGTTGTCCTTCTGAAAACTCTTTGCGATGCGCTTGGAGATTTCTTCGGAAGGGTTTTCCACGAGCTTGCGCGTGACAGAGAAGGCCATGCGCCCCGTATTGCGGGTGATGAGCTTGACGCCGTATTCGAAATCACGAAACCGGTCGTCGCACTCCGCGCGCACAGACTTGCCTTTGCGGGTGCAGATATCAAGCAGGGCCTCGGCGGCATCTTTGGTGAAGCTCAACTTAATGCCGAATGCCTCCGCGAAACCAGCGATGTAGAGATCCAGTTCCTCGCGCAATATGTCGCGACGCGCTGAATCGGTATGGTCCATCACGCGCTTCAACGCCGCTTCTGGATCGGACACAGTGTCCTTGGTGACATCCAGTGATCGAATAGGTGTCGACGGAAGCTCGTATTTGAAATTTCGGAAAAGACGCTCAAGCACGGTCATCAACCCGCGTGCACCCGTCTTTTCAGAATGCGCTAACTCGGCGATCGCGTGCACGGCGTCGGCGGCGATACTCATGTCGATACCATAGCCCTCGAAATCGCCCCGGTACTGATCCAGCACGCTACCTTCGGACTTCAGCATGATCTCGACCAGATCTTCAGGCCGCAAATGTTCGCACACAACGCGCACGGGCAGACGTCCCACAAACTCAGGTTCGAACCCGTACTCAATAAAATCGCGCGTTCCAGCCTGCTTTAAGTATTCGGTCTCTTCGACGTCACCCGTCTCCGTGTCCGTGAATCCGATCTGGCGCTGCGCCACGCGCTTCTGCACCTGCTCGCCCAGTTTGTCGAACGCGCCGCTGACAATAAACAGAATGTGGCGTGTGCTGATTTTACGCGTTCCTGCATCGCCGCCCTTCTGGATGTCCATGATGGCCTGCATCTGTCCGATCAAATCCGTTTGACTGAATAAATTCACATCGGTTTCTTCCATCAACTTCAGTAAATTGATCTGAACGCCGCGCCCCGAGACGTCTTTGCCTCCCGCAGAGGATGCGGCCGCAATTTTGTCGATCTCGTCGAGGAAGATAATGCCGTACTGCGCGAGGTCGGTGTTGCCGTCGGCGGCTTTGACGAGGTCACGCACCAGATCTTCAACGTCGTGCCCGACATATCCGGTTTCGGTAAACTTGGTCGCGTCGGCCTTGACGAACGGGACGCCAATCAGTTTAGCCGCGCAGCGCAGCATGTAAGTCTTCCCGACACCTGTCGGGCCCAACAACATGATGTTGTGCTTGGCGTAATCACCGTTGGGTTCGTGTTCCCCTTCGATGCAGCGGCGGACGTGGTTGTAATGATCGCAAATGGCAACCGAAAGGACCTTCTTGGCTTCTTCCTGCTGAACAACAAAGCGATCCAGATAATCACGCACATCGCGCGGCTTGTGCTGGAATTCACGAATGGGTTTAAGGGGATCTTCGTCCACGTCAGCAGCCGGGTCATCGGCCGTCGGGGCGGGTGCTGGTGCTGCTGGACCGGCGTCGGAGCCGTCCTGTTGGGCAAAAAAGGAGACATTCGCCTTTTGCAACATGTCGCGGATCTGTTCCTCAAGCGAGGGCGTTATTGGTTCTTTTTCTTTATCACTCATAAGACTGACATACATAAAGGAACGGCGTCGAAAATACAAAAAGAAACAGCCTCGGCCGTTTGACGTGCTGAGGCTGTTTCACAAAAATCGTCAACTCGGCCTTAACCGACAATGGCGTCTTTGGCTGCTTTAGCGATCCTGAACTTCAGAACCGTTTTGGCAGGAATCTTGATGCTTTCGCCGGTTGCAGGGTTACGGCCCATGCGTGCCTTGCGGTTCACCTTAACCAATTTCCCGATACCCGGAATCGTGAAGCCATCTTCGGCGTGCTTGTAAGCAAGTCCAGAAAGGCCCTCGAGCGCGTCCTTCGCTTGGACCTTAGTAATACCGGCTGCTTCGGAAACGCCTGTTATAACCTGACTCTTGGTCAACGGCTTCGCCATGTGTGAACTCCGACTCATGCTGCGCTACATTATGTAGCGCATGGGTTGATTAAATGTTCGCGCATTTAAGCAGAAGTTTTACGCGTAGCAACACCAATCTCCAATGTTTTTTCACTTTTTGGCATTGACCCATCGCGGGTCGCCCGTTAAGCGAAACGACCCGCCAGACTTGAAACTTTTTCCCGACAAGGATAAGATGTGGCCGAGTTCAAAACCGTCATTCGCGAGGACAAGATACATGCCGATTTATGAATACGCAGCCAAGGACGCCAAACAGAGTTGCGTGCACTGCAGGATGAGCTTCGAAACACTTCAAAACCTGTCCGAGGATTCACTGACCCACTGCCCCGAATGTGGCAACCCCGTCGCGAAACAGATCTCTGCGCCAAACGTCGGCGCATCAGAGGCAGGCTTTGACGATCGCGCCAAGAGCGCTGGATTCCAGAAGCTGAAGCGCGTCAGCAAGGGCGAATACGAAAAGATGTATTAGGCTCCGGGGGCGAATCGGCAACACCCGATCAGGGAACCAGAACTTTCAGTTTGGCGGACTCCACCGACACGTGCACTTCCGCACCTGCCTCGACCAATTCCCCGTCGATCTGAATCGGTGTCGCGCGTGATCGCCTCACGATCAACTCTTTGAATCGAAACGAATGCACCTCAGGAATGGTCTGCAGCGATCCGTCGAACAGACGCCCAATGTTCGCAATAAGCTTGGCAATATCCTGGCGCAAGGCGATCACGAGTGCGAGATGACCATCGTTCGCCCGGGCATTGGGCGCGATTTTTGCCCCACCACCAAACTGCGACAGATTGGCGACCGTGCAAATCATGGGCGCCTTAAAATACATCGGCTTGCCCCCGTCCAGAACGACCTCCAGGTCTTGCGGCGTATACTCGAAGAATTCATGCATGCCCGCAAAAAGATAGGGCAGGATTCCGCGTACGGGCGACTTCGCAAAGGATTTAGTAATGGCGGCCTCCCAAGCCATGCTGCACGTGACAAGAAAAGGCGTGCCGTCGGCCGCACCAACATCGATATCCAACGTCGAGCCCGACGCCAATGCATCCACGGCCTTCTCGGGCGACATGGGAATGCCAAAATGCCTGGCGAATCCGTTTCCGCTTCCGGTCGGAATGGCACCCAGCGCAATCGACGACCCGATGAGCTCGCGCCCAATCGTACTAACGGTGCCATCTCCTCCCACGGCCAGGACGATATCGATTTTCTTATCGATCGCGCGACGGGCCTTAGCAATGCCGTCTTCAGCACTTTGTGAGAACTGGTACGACAGATCGGTACCAGCGGTATCAAAGGCGTTATCGATGGCGCGCCGCATGGGATCAAAGGATGACCGCAACCCGGATTTCGGGTTCACGAGCACCAAAACACGTCGACGTACTTGATGATACATATCCAATAATATAACGAAGGCAGCAACGGCGCGCAAGGGCCACGCGCTAACGCCGGATTTTTCAATGTGGCCATCTGCGGGTCCGGACTGCGTTGGGATGGCTCGCAGAATCCGCCCACGGTGTATGAGTGTGGGGGTTTGCGGGGTTTCCACTCCGCTTCGTTCTATTGCCGCCGGGGCGGCGGCCCGTCTCCCTTCGGTCGGCTGTGCGTTGTAACACCTATGGAAACCGCGCGGTCCATGAGCTACTTTTCCTGCTCACATACCCACGCACTCACGCCCCCACATACGTTTTCTGGGGTAACCGAAATCTGTCACGGCAAATTCGAGCTGATGTCATTAACGCGATTCACTGAGCAAATGGTTCACTGCGAAGCGGGTTTTCGATTCTGCTTTACGCGGATGGCGCGGGCAAATCACAATACGCTTCTCATAACACGTACCCCCTCACCTCACCATGCTCAAACACATCTGCATCATTCTGGTCACAGCCATCTGCGCGGGCACCGCAGCAAATCTATTGTCGCCGAACCGCCTCGCGTGGTCACAGGACTGGTCAACACGCATGGAAACGCTTGCCACCAAGGCAGGCTTGAACGTGGTTTCACTCGAGCAGGTTCGCATGCATGTGGATACAGGATCCGCAATGATCCTCGACGCGCGTTCGCTCGACCTCTACGGACAAGGCCACATTCCCGGTGCGTTCTCTTGCCCTACGGACGACATGGACCACACGTATCCGGACGTGGCCTCCATGCTTATCCCCGATCTACCCGTGCTGGTCTATTGCGCGGGCAAGGAGTGCGAGGACTCCATGACGCTGGGCAAACGCCTGCTGCAAGACGGCTTCACCAATGTGCTCATTTTTGTCGGTGGTTACGCCGAGTGGTCAGGCGCTGCGTCAGAAGACACGCCATGACACACACCCGACGCATCAATCTGATCATGTGGGCAGGCGCCATTCTTCTGGGCGCTGTCTTTGCATATGCCGCCTGGCCAAAAATTGCAGACCCGTCCCTATTCGGCCAATCCATTCAGCGCTACGCCTTACTCCCGAATCGCGGCGTATCCCTGTTGGCCATTTACCTGCCCTGGGTCGAAATGTGTGCCGCCGCCTTCGTCCTCTGGCCGCGCTACCGCGTGGCCGCCGCAACGCTCATCGCGGCCATGTTGGTGGTGTTTCTGGTGGCGCAGGGCTCCGCACTTGCCCGCGGCCTCGAGATTTCATGCGGTTGTTTTTCTGGATCAGGCGCCGAGAATAAGATCGGATGGGACAGCCTGCTTCGCAACGCCTGCCTCCTACTCATCGCCCTGATACTGGCCTGCAAAGGTCGCGCCAGCGCCCGAAACGAAGCCTAGCACGCCCCGCCCGGCCCCCTCCTGGACCGACACCTGGTCTTGCAACCGGGTAACACATACCGTATTGTCGCGGGCAGGAAATCAACTATGAACAACTTTCGCCAGCATTGTCTCAGTGCGTTCACTTTATCGATTCTGCTTTTTGGCACACTCGGTATGATGGAAGCCATTTCAGGAAGCGTCGTTCGCGCCGCGCAACTAATCATCATCGCAGCGCTCATGGACGGCGTTGACGGAACGCTTGCGCGCGCCCTTAAAGGGGAGTCTGCGTTCGGCGCCCGACTGGACACGTTCGTCGACACCATTTGCTTCGGCGTCGCGCCAGCCATCCTCGCCTACACCGCGCTATGTTCCGGACAAAACCCTGCGGCGGCGTTTGCGGCGTTTATTGTTTTTGCCATTATTATGTCCGGCGTCATACGCTTCACACGCGGTGGCAAGCAAGACGAACAACGCGGCATCCACGCCTTTCGTGGCTTACCCATTCCTGTGTCAGCGATTTGGCTGTGCCTGTTCGTATTGCTACGCCACTCCGAAACCACGGCAGGACTTCCCATGCAGGCCGCCCTATCGATGTTCATGGGCATCTTTACGGGGATCCTATTGGTGCTACAGGTCACGAACCTGAACTACCGCAAACCTCACCGTCAGCACTTCATCCTGAGCCTCATCATCACGGCTACGATGATTGTCGTCACACACCAACCGCTGCTCGCGCTCGCATGTTGCACCGGCATCGCCATCGTCATTTACGTGATCGCCACACCCTTGATGGAGCGCGCCTCCATCAATTCCTCAGAAACAGAACGCGTCGCCCTCGACACCCCGGACACGGCGGACACCGTTGCCGCCAATGGGTGAATGACGATGGCGCTCGAAAAAATTCTGGATGCATTTTCCGGCTACCTTCGCCATGAAATTGAAGAAGGCCGTGGACGTGTCGATCTTGACCCCGCCACGCTGAACGCGTTACGCAACCCGCAACCCGCCGCACCACCAACACCAAAACAGGCCACAAGCAACGCCGCCACGGTCAAGACACGCGACAGCATGCAGGCCATCGCACGCAACGTGGAAGCCTGCACACGCTGCGAGCTTTGCAAAACACGCACACGCAGCGTGCCAGGACAAGGATCCCAACAGCCCGAGATCGCCTTCATTGGCGACGGCCCCGGCCAAGACGAGGACCAACAAGGCCAGGCTTTTGTTGGGCGCGCGGGCGAGCTATTGACAAAAATGATCAACGCCATGGGGTACACGCGCGACGACGTTTGGATCGGCAACATCGTCAAATGCCGCCCTCCCAACGATCGAATGCCCACGGACAAAGAAATTGAAACGTGTATCGCCCACGCGAAAGCGCAACTGGCCATCCTGCAACCCAAGGTCATCATCTGCCTCGGCGCAACAGCCACCAAAGCATTGCTAGGCACGTCGCTAGACATCACGGCGCTTCGTGGTCAGTGGCAGAGCTACGACGGCATTGACGTCATGCCAACCTTTCATCCCGAGTTATTGCTGCGCGACGCAACGTCAGCGGAGACGAAGCAGGCGAAACGCAACACGTGGGAAGATTTGCAAGCGGTACTGAAAAAGCTAGGGCGTCCCCTGCCCGTCAGAGGCAAGTAGCGACACGTCGCGGCGTAGCAGCGCAGCGCGAAGACGGGCCGGCTCTTTCCTTCGCGACCTTCTGTGAAATTCTTAAGCGCACGAGGAACCGTGCTGCAACCCCCTCAAACTAGCGCCATTCTGTCCTGCACCCAACTCACCCGGCGGATTAGCGCGCATCCTGTGGCGAAAGAATTTGCTCAAGGCGGGACTGAACTTCGGGATCGTCAGCCGAATCGCGGGCTTTCTCCAATACATCGCGCCAGAGCGGCGCATTTTGAAGAAGCGCACGCTGAGCCGCTTCGCGCTCCTCGAACGACTCTGAAGCCAACTGCTCAATATATCTCATCACGTCCTGCCCCGCCTCGGGCGACATGCACTCGATGGTCGTAAAAAAGGCGCGCACCAATGAGGGCGTCGGAGGCGAAATAGCCAATTGCACGGTCGCATCCACACGCTGACGTGGGCGCATGTAAATAACACGCAGACCATCCTTGGTAAACAACGCCTCATGCCAGAGACCCTCCAGCGTTTCGGCTTCGCGCGGAAAAAGTCCTGCTTCTTCAAGCGCCTCGCGCAAAGCAAGCGCCAGGAGCGGTGCCGCATCGGACACGCGCGGGTCGTTGTCGGTCACATTGATATCCAAGAGCGCCGTTTCAGCGGCACCCATTGGCGATAACACGTGATGTCGTATATGGCCGTTTCGAACGCTCAGGACCCAAAGGGAGGCGATGCCAAATTTACTCGTGTTCTTGAGCTTTACGGCGCCGTCATCCACGTCAACGTTGACGAGCGGCTGTCCACGCAGGACACCACTGTAGTACAGAAATTTTTCATTGGAGCCATTGACCGTCACCACGGCGGCATCGGCGTCGCGCGCGGCCGACCACGTCGAATTTTCGGGTGCCGCAAGGAATTCTTTGTCCGAAAACGGGTTAACAAGCGCGTTCATCCAGCTCAATCGACCGCCACCGCGCCAGACGGGCAAATCGCCGGGCGGCGGACGTGGTGGCGCGAAATTATTCACGTCGGGCCACCATTGCGTCAGGACACCGGTGCGACTCACAAGGGACACCGTGAGCGTAACCGGGCGCTCGGCATAGAAACAGATAATGGGCCGCACGAGCAATTCGGTATGCCCGGCTAGCGGGATAACACTCCATTGCCGCACCCACGACGGGAGGTCATCGGTTTGCTCAGGTGCCGATTCGATTAATTTATTGTCAGCGTTTTGAAGAAAGCGGCTTGCGCCCCATTCGTGAACAACCAAGCCTTTTGCGCGCGCCGCAGCGTCACGCCGTGATCGCAAGTCGGCCCGCAACCGGCCGCGTACGTTTTTGGATTCCGGTGCACCGCGCTTCAGGAAGGCATAATTGACCATGCCGGCTTTTAGAATTTTTTCGTAGGCCGCCGCATCACCCGTGTTGGCTTGTTTAACGAGAACGTCAATGGCCTGGCCCAGCGCTGCCGTCGCACCAAAAAGCGACAGAACGAGAACAAGGCGAATCACAAAGCGCTTAGGTTGCATTGATCGAGCTTACTCCATGTTCAATCGTCGCGCAGAACGACGACGTGATCTATTTTACGGTGACGGTTTTGGCGAGATTGCGTGGTTGATCAATGTTTTCACCGCGTAGGTCGGCGATGTGATACGCGAGCAATTGAAGGGGTATCGCGATCAATGCCGGCGAAATCAATTCAGCCGTTGGCGGAATCCAAATCATGTCGTTCGGGTGACCCGACACATCGTCGGGATGACTTTCCGGGTCAACACCGGTCATCTCGATCTTCTTGTCGCCCTCGTGGGCCACCGCAATCACAGGGCCACTACGCGCCTTGATCTCCATGATGTTGCCGACCATGTCATCATAGGTGGCGCCGGGCACGGCAACGGCAAGGACGAAAATGGAAGAATCAACCAGAGCGATCGGCCCGTGCTTCATCTCACCCGCCGAATAGGCCTCGGCGTGAATGTAGCTGATTTCTTTCAGCTTCAAGGCACCTTCCATCGCGGACGGCATGTTGACGCCGCGTGCAATATAGAGCGCGTCGACCTTGTGGCTATGGCGTTTCGCGATCTCGAGCAAATGGTCTTCCTGATTGAGCACATGCTCAACCTGTTCCGGCAACTTGAGCAAGGCCGCCTTAAGGTCGCGTAGCTCTTCCGCGGAACAGGTGCCGCGAATTTCCGCAAAATGAATCGCCAACAGCATGATCGTTACCAGCTGCAACGTGTACGCCTTGGTGGAGGCCACGCCGATTTCAGGACCGGCATTGATGTAGGCCACGCCATCACTCTCGCGTGCGATCGAACTGTCGACAACGTTGATAATGCCCAGTACCTTGGCGCCTTTGCGCTTGAGCGTGCGTAGGGCTTCGAGCGAGTCCGCCGTTTCGCCGGATTGGCTCACCACAACGCAAATCGTGTCATCAAGCACGACCGGATCCCGCACGAGTACTTCAGACGCGAGGTCAGCTTCAGACGAAAGTCGCGCCAGGCGCTCCATCAGAAAGCGGCCGACCATGCCCGCGTGGTACGCCGTCCCACACGCCGTGAACACAATCTTTTGAGTGTTCTTGATCTGGTCCGCAGTCAGTCCGATATTCTCAAAACGGACAGGCTCATCAGCGCTGTGCAGGCGTCCTGCCAAACAGGCTTGAATCGCGGCCGGTTGTTCATGAATTTCTTTGTGCATGAACTTTTTGTGGCCACCTTTTTCGGCGGCACCGGCAGGCCAGGGAATCTCATACACATCGTGATCGATGGGATTCAGATCTAAATCTGTGATTTCAATGTCCGTCGCGGAGACGAGGCAGATTTCATCGTCATCGATCACATAGACCCGTGCGGTTTCGGCACGAATGGCGCCCATATCGGAGGCGACGTAGTTTTCTTTGCGCCCCAGACCAATGACCAGCGGCGAAAAGCGGCGAATGGCCACAAGATGCTCCGGGTGGTCGGCGCTGATGACGGCCAGAGCAAATGCCCCACGCAACTCGCGTACAGCCCCCCGCACCGCGTCACGAAGGTCGCCATGG
>JAPKCZ010000300.1 GCA_028822745.1 Kiritimatiellia bacterium
ATCAAGGAAACTACAAGGGCGATTTACATGTCTACGGTGGCATTATTCAGAACTGGCGTGGTGCTGTCGGAACGTTCGGGGGCGGCGGGCCAAGTTCCGGATTTACAAAAGACTACGTTTACGACGTACGCTTCGGTCCGGGCCATGGCAAAGCGCCACCGGCCTGCCCGCTGATTGATGTCAACTTTACGTTTACAGATTGGTCGGAATTATAGAACAGCGTCGCACGGTAGGAATGCCTAGCGACATTGACAGACGGGGTATTGTGAGCGATTCAAAAAACAGCTCGTTGGTTACGCAACTCATTTGGGTTTTTTCTGTAATTTTGGTTGGGCTAATTCTGCTCTACAGCCGACAGCAGAAGGCGCAAACCGCTGAAAAAGCATCATCTGTGAATACGGAGGCGACCTCGGTTGCGCCTGTTGCTCCTCGTGCTCAGCGGCGGGCAGGATCGCCACACGACCTGACCGGTGACAAACCGCCAGCGCCACCACGCAAGCTTGCGGAAGGGGAAACCGCCCCTCCCGAGGAGCACGAAGAGTAGCTGCTGTTGGTCGCGCCTGATACGAGGCTTGTCTCACCTGCCGTCTTGGCCTGCTTGACTTTCCGAGAAGCGCTAGCCCGCATCCTGCCGAGGAAAAGCTTGGGCGAATCCCGCATGAACCGCTTCATGTCTTGACCGTCAGGTGCCCAAAAGCTGATAGTGCCTGTTCCATTGTTGGATGCGCGACAGCTCGCGCGGGCATCAATATAACGTAAGATTTGTGACTCGGAGAACAGTTTCATGGAAAAAGTGGTTATTATAGGTACCGGACCAGCCGGATTGACGGCAGCACTCTATACGGCACGTGCAGATCTCGCTCCGCTCGTTATAGAAGGCATTCAGCCGGGGGGGCAGCTCACCACGACCACGGAAGTTGAGAATTATCCCGGGTTTGAAGAGGGCATTGATGGCACGGCACTCGTGACCATTATGCGTAAGCAGGCCGAACGCTTCGGGACACGCTATCAGTCTGGCGACGTGACCGGTTGTGACTTCAGTGGCCGACCTAATAAATTAACCCTGTCGAGCGGGGAAGAAATTCTGGCCGAAACGGTGATCATTGCCACGGGCGCCAGTGCACTTTACTTGGGACTCGAAAGCGAGGCCAAGCTGATGGGACGCGGCGTGTCGGCCTGCGCCACCTGTGATGGTGCATTTTTTCGCGACGTACCGCTGGCCGTCATCGGCGGCGGCGATACCGCTATGGAAGAAGCCCTGTTCCTCGCTCGCCTAGCATCGAAGGTGACGATTGTGCACCGCCGCGACGAACTGCGCGCCTCAAAAATCATGGCGCAGCGTGCACGCGAGCATGAGAAGATTGATTTTGTCTGGGATTCGGGCGTCGAAGAGGTGCTTGGCGTGGACGCGGGCGAAGTGACCGGCCTGAAACTGAAAAATCTCAAGACGGGTGAATTCAGCGAGCTTGCTGTGTCGGGCATGTTTGTCGGCATTGGGCACAAGCCCAACACCGAGCCCTTCAAGGGCCACATTGATATGGATGAGCGCGGGTTCATTGTGGCGGACGACACTAAAACCAATGCGGTGGGTGTTTACGCAGCGGGCGACGTACAGGATCACGTTTATCGACAGGCCGTTACGGCTGCCGGAACGGGGTGTATGGCTGCGCTGGAAGCGGAACGCTACCTCGAATCGCTGGGGCAATGAGCGCAACCAAACCGAGAACAGCCTGGAGTAGCTATCGGCGCCTGTTGCGCTACACGCGCCCGTACACCTTTCGGCTGACCGTCGCCATCATTGCGGGTCTGATGTTTGCTGGCTCGGTATTCAGCCTGCTCACACTGTCTCCCCGTATTCTGAAACCCTTCGGCCAGAACGCAGCCATTCCTGTGGCGGTGGAAACACCGGGCAACGGCGACGTTGATGCGACTGTCGTGCCGAGCGAAATCGCTCAGGCTCAAAAATGGGCCGACAAGCTTGGCATCACGCTGACAGAAGACGATGGCACGCTGACCTGGAAAGGGATGATGCTGATGCTGGCCTTGATCCCCGTCGTGGCGGTGGTCTGGTTGCTTGCCAATTACCTGAACCGTTACTTAATGCGTTGGGTCGGAGCGCGCGTGATTCGCGATTTGCGCGATGACCTTTTTTCGCACCTGCAGCATCAGTCGCTCGCCTTTTTCGGCGGATGCGACATCGGTAAGCTCATCAGCCGCTGTACAAACGATGCCGTGATCGTGGAGCATACGGTTTACAGCACCGCCGCACAGGTTGTGCGTGCGCCGCTCGAAATCACTGCTGCCCTAATTTTTGTGTTCCTGTTTTCGTATCAACACGAGATGGGCGGGTTCATTCTGATGATGCTCTTTGTTTATGGAACATGCATTGTGCCTGTCGTCCTTCTGGGGCTTCAGGTGAAACGCCATACGCGTCAAGCCCTGTCGCGTGTTTCTGACCTCGTCTCGCGTATGCACGAAAACTTTACCGGTGTTCGCGTTGTCAAGGCGTACGCCATGGAGAAGAAGGAAACGCAACGTTTCGCCAAGATGAACGAAGGCTATTTCCGATCCAGTATCAAGGCCTTGCGCGCCGAGCTGATGATGACACCGCTGATGGAGGGCTTGGGGATCGTCATGGCGGTCGCCTTTTTAGTGATCTGTTATGCACGTGATGTTGAGTTGTTCCAGATCGTTCCGATCTGTATGGCCGCCGTGGTGGCCTACCGTCCAATCAAGCAGCTCGCGAATCTGAACGCCAATTTGCAGCGCGGTGCCGCGGCCCTCGATCGCATTTTTGAACTGATGGATACGAGTACGGTCATTCCTGAAGCCGAGCAGCCCGTGCCCGTATCTTCGTTCGAGAAACGCATTCAATTTGAGAATGTAAGCTTTGCCTATGATGTCGAAGGGGCGCCGGTGCTGAGCGATGTCAATCTGGACATCACGAAAGGCATGGTCATTGCGATTGTTGGCCAGACGGGCTCAGGGAAATCCACCATGGCCAATTTGCTGGCGCGTTTTTATGACCCGACGGCTGGACGCATCCTGCTCGATGGCGTTGACCTGCGCGATATGAAAATCGCGGATTTGCGTAAGCTCATTGGGGTGGTCACGCAAGATACAATTCTCTTCAACGACACCATTGCTAACAATATCGCGTATGGGGCCGAGACGCTGGATATGGACGCCGTGAAGGCGGCCGCACGTGAGGCCAACGCGGATATGTTCATCAGTGCCGACCCCGATGGGTATGATCGCATTGTTGGTGAAAAAGGATTCCTGTTGAGTGGCGGCGAAAAACAGCGCGTGGCGCTTGCGCGCGCGATTCTGCGCAACCCGCCGATCCTGATCTTGGACGAAGCAACGAGTGCACTGGATACGGTCACGGAGCAGCTCGTGCAGGAAGCCATCACGCGCGTGATGAAGGAGCGTACCGTGTTCGCCATCGCGCATCGTCTCAGCACCGTGCGCAATGCGGATCTGATTCTGGTTGTCGAAGGGGGCTGCATCGTTGAGCGCGGCACTCATGACGAACTCTATGCCGCGGACGGCAGCTATCGCGCCCTATGCGATATGCAGTTGACGCAGTAAGCGAAAACGCGTCTCAATTTTCGGCACGAGGTCTTTGCACACGTTCCTGTCAAGGCCTGACGGTGGTGGCTACGTCGCATTGAAGGTCAGCGTGCCGTATTCGTGGATGCGGTGATAGTCGAGTTCGCGGTGTGGCGATGTTGAGCCATACGCGGGCTGCGGTGATGACGGTGAATAGTCGTAGCGCGAGAAACTGAACTTCCACTGATCGCCTTCGGTCACCGGTGTGGTTTCCTGAATGGTGTTTAGCGGTATTTCGGCGTAGACGTG
>JAPKCZ010000301.1 GCA_028822745.1 Kiritimatiellia bacterium
GGATACGGACCTCGTGTTCTACGGTACGCGTGAGCGTCTTGAGTATGTCTTCTTGTTGGGGCCTGATGCGGATCCCGATGCAATCACGTTGAAATTCCCGTCCGATACCGTGCTCCCAACACGTACGAACAACCTGCTTCATCTGCCCATGTCATGCGGCGAAATCATGCAAAGTCAACCGCTCGTCTTTCATACGCAAGGGCAAGAAACGTCCAGCGCCATGATGCAGTTTCTCGGCGACAAGGATATGACGCATGTCGCGGGGGTGCCGGGCGGTAAGGGCGCTTCGTCGACGTTGTCAGGTACAATCGATTTAGCATCGTATCTGGGCGGAAACGGATCGGAGCAGATTTTCGATTTGGTGTTCGATGGGAAGGGCAATGTTTTCGTGATCGGCGAAACAACGTCGCCTAATTTTTCTGCCGATCCTGAGCGTGTGCCTGGCGATTCGGACAATGTGGCGGCGTTTGTGACAAAGGTCCGATTGGCCGATAGCATGCACATGTTTACGACGTTCATTGGCGGTCGCTCTCAGGATCGTGCGCTGGCCGGTGCTGTGGATGCTGATGGGCAGCTTCATATTTGCGGTGAAACGCGCTCCTCTGATTTCCCCGTTGATACCCGCTACAATGCGTCGAGCGCCAATAGCGGTTGGGATGGTTGGGTCGCGCAGGTGGATCCCGATGGGGCGGGTTTTACGCATCTACGTCGACTTGGGGGGCGCAATGATGACCGTTGTTTCGATCTTGCCATCGGCGATGACGGGACGATTTGGGTGGCCGGCGAAACAGATTCCGACGTCATTGAGGGCGCGCCGTTGGCGACAGATGGACGTGCGTCCCTTGGCGGCTACGACGCGTTTGCTGTGCGCCTCCAGAATGGCGACTACGCAGACGCGTCCGGGTTGCGATTTGGTGGTACTGGCGATGATCAGGCCTTGGGCATCGCTATAGCGACGAGCAATGCCGTTTATGTTGCCGGGCACTCCACATCCGACAATTTTCCTTCGGCCGCCCTCGGTAATCCCCGTTATTTGGGGCAGGGCGATGCCTATGTGGCCAAAATTCTGGCGGACGCTGAAGGATTACGCATCACGGACCGCTTTCGTTTCGGCGGGCGTAACACGGATGTAGCGACTGCCATTGCGGTGTCCGCCGCGGGAACGGTGGCGGTTGTTGGCCGTACGGCTTCGGCAGATATGACGACGAGCAATGCCGTTCAGGACGTGCACGGCGGCGGAAAATGGGATGGATTCCTTGCCACGTTGTCGGGCACGGAAGTGCTTTCGTTTAGCTATTTCGGCGGTTCAGGGATGGATCTCGTTCACGCTGTCGACATGGATCCGTCGGGGCACATGGTTATCGCCGGTGCTTCGACTTCAACGAACTTACCTGCGGGCGGAACGGCACAGTCTGAGCACGCTGGTGGCGTCTGGGACGGATTTGTGGCCCGTTTTGTGGGGCGCTTGCCTACGCTTGACTGGTGCACGTATGTGGGCGGGAACAGCGCAGATCAGTTGTATGCCGTGACGTTTGACGGCGGACGCAATATCGTCGTGGGTGGGGCCACGGCATCATCGGGAATGCCCATGCCGAATGCCCTACAGCAGGTGTACAACGGAGGTGGGCTGGATGCCTTGTTCATGCGCTTTCCAATGGGCCCGTCTCCGCATGAGTTGATGCTTGTTCGTGGTGGTGGCCAGCCAAGGGGACCTGCATACGACTATTTCATGGGCCGCTTTGAAGTGACCGGTCGTGCGTACGTTCGATTCCTGAATGATGCCGAAGCCAACGTAAACAATGTCCGCGGCGCCAATATGTTTTTCGATGAAGATGGCAATGTCTGGATGAGCCCGGAACGCCATCAAAACCGGCACGAACTGTTTACATTGTGGGACAGTCACCTTGTCTATCGTGCGGAAATGCCGGTCGGCGCCCGTTATGCTGTTTCGGACCTTGTGCCGGCACGTGGTATGCGCTTCGATGCACATCCAATCAGTGGGGTATCGTGGTTTGGTGCGCTCAAGTACTGCAACTGGTTGACGATCGAGGTGGGGCGATCGGTTTCCCAGCGATGTTACGCAGAGGGACGGGAGCCAACGGATTGGCGGCCTGTGACAGCGACACGTTGGCAGAGTGGTCGCTTTGATGTGCCGGAACGTGAGGCTTGGCTGGCTAAAAAGGGGTTTCGATTGCCCATGGACGGGGCGCATGGGTTGATCAGCCATGCGGGACCCTATAACGAATTTTACAAGGCCGCCAGTTGGACGGGCGGCAGCAATTCTGTTTATGGCTTTGGACGGAATACGTTTCAACCAGGTGACGCAAACTACCTCGATCACGGCGTCGTTCGTGTGACCGAAACCACACCGGTCGGCTACTTTGATGTTCCCGGCGGGTCGATGCTTGGTGAGAGTGACGGAAATCAGAATCGTTACGGTATTGCAGACTTGAGTGGCAATGTGAGTGAGTGGCTGAGTGACCTAGGTGGCAGCAACGCGCCCATGTCACGCGCCTCGTATGGCGGCTCCTACATGTATATGTTGCCACGACTATCTGACCGCTTCTTTGTGCATCCTCATTTTACCGATCCGTTTCGCGGCTTTCGTCTCGCAAGTACGTTTAGAGAACCCACTTTAACCGCCGTCAGGGTGCCGATGCGCATCTGCGTCTGTGAGTAACGGCGTGCATAGGCTCGCCATGATAAACACCCGAAATCGCCATCACGTTGCTTCGATGAAGCAGGTCGTCATGTTTGCGGCGGTACTGGGTGTCGGGGTGCTGTGCCTATCACGTGTGCAGGCCGCAGGGAATCATGTGCTGATGCGTGCTCCTCAGCTCGGTGGTGAGTCAACCTATGAGGTCGTTTCGAAGCAGGCGTATTCCGCGCGGCTAAAAGAGTCAAAAATGCTTGATGAGGCCGTCAAGCAGGCCTACAGGGACGTCAAGTTGGATTGGGTCGAGGAGCGTCAGAAAAAGACGAGAGCATCCATTCAAAAAAATCGTGATGAAACGCGGAATAATCGGAATTATTCAGACAATCACCGGTCGCGTCGTCAGAACAGCCGGGATACCATCCATGTTGGACGTTTTCCTCTAAAGCAGCCAGAGCGTATGGTTGTCCGTTTTCTTGGGAGTTTTCCAACGGAAGCGCACGCCGAATCGCGCAAAACCTACATGTTACGGCGTGCCGCCATGGGATCAAAATCGCTTAGCTCGGGTGACGCGCTTCCAAGCCGTTTGGCGCGACCTGCCAAGAAATCTTCCAGCCGTCGAAATTCCGACGGGGACCGGAAGACGCTTGAGAAAGAGGTTGCTGCTCGTACGAAGGCGCTTCTGGCAGAGATGCAATCTGGCGAAGGTGATTCCTCATCGTCCAAACGGTCAGGATCGCGTCTCGCGCGACCCAGCGAAAAAGGCTCCGACGCGAAGCGCCTAGGCAGCGGTGGGCCCAGTCTCGATACGGGCATAGGACGTTCGCTCAGCAAATAAAAGTGATTCGATTGTCAGTCGAAAATCAGGAGCGCCGTCGTCGCCGTGTACGCATGACGATTACAGCCAGGCACAGCCCTAAGGCTGACAGCGTGCTCGCGGCGCGTCCAACGGTGTCTAGGGTCGTGCTGCCGTAGTATAGCGTTACCTCTTCCTCTGTCGGGTAAATGAGCATGAACGAAGGTGAGACACGGTAAATTTTTTCGGCGCCTATGACTTTCCAGTTGGGGTAGTAGCTGATTTTAATCAAGTGCGGCAGTCCGATGCTATCTGTTCGAAAGCTGAGTTTGGAACCATTGGCTTCAACCTTCTCGTCCGTGGGACCTACGCCTCGTGACAGAATAGGGGATGGCGCCCATTCGGG
>JAPKCZ010000302.1 GCA_028822745.1 Kiritimatiellia bacterium
CTTGAACACCATGTAGTTGTTGGTGCTGTCCTGCACTTCTCCAAGCAGCCAGATATAGTTGACCGTCGTCTGGTTGGCGGATCCGGTGTAGGCGCCGGTGTAGACCCCGCCTCCGGCGCCGCCAGCCGGACTCGCGACGCTGCCGTATGTCATCGTCAGGCCGGATTTGGACTGGACCGTAAAGCTGGTGGGGTTCGTCGTGCCACCGTTCAGCGTAATGCGCTGATAGGAATCAATCTGGGTGCGATATGTTCCGTCCCCGATGGGAACGAGCCTCTGGCCGTCCAGGCAAAAGTCATCGGACGACCCCGTGACCCCCTGCCACGCACCGTCGTCGGCCAAGGTCTTGGGGCACCGGCTAATTTGCGACAACCCCCCAATGGAGAATCCCGCCCCCATATAGGTGTAGGGAGACGAATTCGAGTATTGAATGCTGAGCGACGGCGCGAGACCTGCTATTCCTGGAGGCAAATCGAGCGGAATCGAATAGCTGGCGGAGCCGCTGGGGGTGACGGTGAACTGCCCGGGAAGCGTGCCCACCGGGGCGGAACTGCTTTGAGCCCGCGCCGGGACGGGAAGCAGCGCCGCTCCTAGCGCGGCGGCGGCCGTACCCCACGCCATCGGACCGGCCGACAGGCCGGCAAGGATGGTGAGGGCCATGGAACCCAAAGCGACAGCGAAGCGCCTGGACAGCGCGCGAGGATTCAAACGGTGGATCAACCTACGCTTCTTCATGCCGAGCGTTGGCAACGCCGTTCCGCTTCCCAGACGATATGGCAGTGTTTCCTTTAAAGGCACGACTATCCCCTGCTGATGCTGCTTCACGGTTGTGCCTCTAGTTGAGGATAAGATTCAGAATCGCCGGGAGCGCTTCCAGTCCGCGATTCACCAGGGTGAATGCAAGTGTTCCGCTCCCCGAGTACGCCGGCTGGGGCTCGACCACGATCTGATACGTGCCGTTGGCGGGCAACGCAGCAAGATTGATCACCTCGGAGCCATTGCATGTCGGCGGAGTGCCGCCGCCTGGACAACTGATCGAGGTCGCAGGAGTCAGGGTGCCGTCGGGGCTGAAGATGTTGACGGTAACGCCCGCGAGGTTGGCACTGTTGTAGTTGATGCTCAAGGACAGAGACTGTCCGGCGGACCCGGAAAACGTCAGCAGTTGACCTTGGCCGGTGTAGGTCGTCGTAGCCGTATTCGCGCTGTCGGTGGTACCAAGACTCGCGCTGGACGTGTTGCTGACCTTTACGCCAGTGATGTTGCCGACGGCGTCGTAGCTGTATTGCGCGACCTGGCCAGTCGTCGTGTTGGTGGCGGAGCTGATGCGGCCGGTTGCCGGGTCGTAGGTATACTGAAAATTATCTGCAAATGCGGACGCGAAGGTGATGCCTATGCAACCATTGAACCATGTTGGATAAGTATTCAGACACCAGCAAGCTGCAAGTACGACGACAGCGGCTTTCGCGACTACAAGTCCACGCTGAAGAAGACCGACGTTCGCCTTAGTGCTTGCCGATCCGTATTCGCTCGAAAACGAGCGCGGCGCGCGATAGTTCCCCATCTACTCCTCCCAGTAGCCAGCCTAACGCTTCTAAAATCATCGGGGCCAAATTCTCTGGATGCCTGTTCGCAGACATTAGAGGAGAGCTCGCGGCGCCGCGTGCCCACCCGATAAGCAATCCGATCAGACTCCCTGATCCTGCTTTTCCGATTCTTAGAACAGGAAGCCATTGTTTACGGCCCCAATGCCGTCTCAGTACCACTTATTCCCGCAATAATCGTGCAACGTCGGCGCTCAAACACTACCCGTCGTTACGCCCTCGCGAGAGATTGAGCCCGCCCTCAAAAGCGTTCTGTGATCAGAATCACAAACGAAGCGATGTCATAGAACCGCCATTGATCACGCCCCCAGTTGTCGATCCATTGATGGTGCATTGTGGCCATGCTCCGCACCTTATTGGTTCATCAAGGATAAGGCGTACACGACGGGCATCGTCACGTTCCAGGGAGTACTGGTACAACCAATCAGCCAGAAATCGACCTGTTTGCCCAACGCAACAGCGGTCAAAACAGTGCTGAGCTTTTGATTGTATTGAGTGTCGCTGGTTTGAATAACGACAGTGGCAGATGTACCACAGCCGTCCGGATTCGCGAAAGCCGCTCCGGACGAGGTGATGGTCGCAAACACATTTCCTTCCAGATGCACGTTGGCGATGTTTCTACTGCCACTATCTCCAGCGCAAAAAGCCGTCGGACAATGTCCAAAAAACAGCAGAGCTGCTGCTGTCGCTGTTCCCGCTATTCGCCTTCCAGCAACACATGCGGTGGGCTCATTGGAAGGATGGGAGCAACTGCCCGGTATTGCGGCGTTTGTTACATCCATCATTTGTCGGCGTCGGCTCACGGTTACTCTCTTGTCGTGTTGCGTTTATCCCAGTCATGCGGGGATGATCGGCAATCTGGTCTGGTTTCTGCGTGTAGAACAGCAAGTAGCGTACCGACAGCGAGCCACCGGATCCTAGAATATGAGATGTGCGTCACACAGTTTGCGCACATTTAAAGTCTATGAAGACCCGGGTGGATTTTGCGTCGAGTGGCTGGCATATTGAATCGCAGGCGCAAAGTCACGGGGACGGAAATGACTAGAGAGCTATGCCGGATATCGGCAGCTGTCGCACTGTTGTTGTTTAGCGAGCAGGCCCTTGCAGTGTCCGAGTGCAGCGGCCACGTAACGCAAATCTATGCTGGCGACAACGGAGCGGTGTATTTCTTCTTGGATGTCGGCGCCTCGGGGGTTCTGGCCCCCGGGGATCCCAATCAAAAAAATGCGGAGGCACTCGGTGTAACTGCGCTCGCCGCCAACAAAACCGCTGCGATCCGCTTCACCGCCGATGGAGTGGATTGTTCGGCGGCTACGATCAGGAACGATATGCAGGGATTGTGGCTCAGGCCCTAGTATCCGCAAGCTCGCGAGCCGGGGGACTGATTGAGAAGCTCTTGTGTGCAACAGTGGAATTGCCAGAGCGATTCAACAAGCGATGTTTTGTCCAGTGCGATAACGTGACTGCCGAATTGTCAGTTTCGGAAACTACCATGGCGGTAAAATATTGCAATGAAGGGAGCCTACGGGTGAAGAACCTCGCGCATCACGTTAAGTACAACATTGCGGCTGCCGTATTCATCTTCTGTGTGGGAGGCTCTTCCGCCGCGCTTGCTGCAGGCGATGCCGGATTTCGAAAGGTCCGTGACATCCATATTGAGGGAACGGTTTATGCGGTCGTCTATCCTTCGGGGTCCGCCTTTGCTAACCCTGATGGTTGCGGCTCATCGAATTTGGCCATCATTCAAACCAGTGACGGTCAGTACAACCAAAAGCTGGCGCTTGCGCTTACTGCATTGGCGCAGGGCACGCAGGTCGATTTTTGGTTAAATGGTTGTCTCAACACCCCTTGGGGCTATTCGGCTCCAATCGTTTATGCCGTTGACGTCAGCGGGCCCTAAGAACCCGCCTAAGGGTCCACGACAAGGGTTTGTTCCCGCGCTCACGGAGACAATCGTTACAAAATTTGTCCGTGCAATATGGATCGTCTAAGTCGCAGTGTCAGTTTCTGGTGACTGGCTAACGGTCAGCGGGCTGGAGTCACCGAAGCAATAGCAGGCGATCTCCATCGGCTCACACGTATCTCGCAGACAATCAACACTGGACCAACGTCGTGCGCGAGTGGTTGCATGGGTCATTCAGACCGGCTGGCAGAAGTAGCGTACGCCATCCCCCGCTAAGCTGCTCATTGACTAGCAAACTCGAAACTGATTTGCATCGTGTTTGTAGCAATATTTTATCGAC
>JAPKCZ010000303.1 GCA_028822745.1 Kiritimatiellia bacterium
TCAGCGTCAATCCGAGGGTTTCTGCGGCGGTCCGCATTCGATCGTCTGCGGCCGCGATCTGTGTGCATCTGAGAAGCCGCGCCGTCGCGAGGTGGATGCCGTCCGGCGTGCGCAGTAGCGTGACGGGACTGGCGTGGTAGCAGGTCTCGGCAATCGTAACGGCTTCATTGAGGACGTCTTCGCCTACCGGGAATAGGTTGAATCGGCCTGCTGCGATGTCTTGGTCCAGAATCTCCAGTAGCGCGGTGGCGCCACCGCAAAGGATGTCGCCGCGATGTTCTTTCTGCTCCAAGGCAAACGCGCTTTCTGTGCGCATGAGGCTGCTAGAGACAAGTTGTTCCTGGGCGTCGCACGCACGCTGCTGCCACTCGCCGGAGTCACCTTCCTCCGTGTAGAGCTTGATGACACAAGACGTGTCCCAGTAGATCACAATCGTTCGCCTCGGAGGTCATCCAGGATGTCTGATGAGGAGTCGTGCAATCCGGTCGAGTACTTAGTGCGAGCTTCCCTGAGCACCAAGCCCCAGCGTTTCGCCCCACCTTCGGCGAGAGGCTTTGGGGTGCAGATCGGAACCAGGCGGGCCTTGGGTTCGCCCCGAACCGTGATCACAGATCCTGCGGAGGACTCGAAAAGATAGGTTCCGCCCTAAATATCAATCACGATAGCGGGGTTGGTGGGCTGGTACGCAAGCGTGCAGGTGCTGGCGTTGACAAAGCGGGTGCCGTTCGTTTCTGTCGTTCCGTAGCCCTCGTGGATATGCCCGAACACATGCAACTGAAGGTTTAAGGTGTCGATGACCTCCAGCAGATCCTTGCAGCCGGCATACTCGTGGGACGCCGTTTCGTCGCCATGATTTGCGGGCGGGCCGTGCGTGATTAGCACATCCGTGTTTTTTGGAACTAAATCCCATTTGGCGCGAATTTCCGAACCTCGTCGGAGATTGAAGGCCCAGTCGTAGAACCAGGGCTGCCACGGGCTACCATAAAAGTGCACGCCATCAATTTCGATCGCGCTATCACGGAGGTAGGTTGCATTCGTCAGCATCGGTTCACTCACGTCCGGATTCTTTTCGAAACAGAAATCATGGTTGCCAGCGATCACAAGTTTATGTGCATGCGGAAGCTGTCCGAGCCAGGTGTTGAATGACTGCACCTGTTCGAGCTCGCCATGGTTGGTGAGATCCCCAGCGTGGACAAGCACATCGCCATCGGGAATCCCGTTGATCTGGTCGTGCAGGCCATGCGTGTCGCTGATACATACTATTCGCATGCTGCAAGCTAAGCCTCTCTCATCCCAAACGCCATGACAATCCACATGAAGATGCGAGTTCTCTTTACCCTCGTCTTGCGCAGATTAGGGTAAAGACAAAAGAGGACTCGCACCAGATTCAGAGGGGAGTCGCGATTACACCGAAAGGATGCCGTGGACGAAGCGGTCTCTGCCTGTGAGGTCGGGCGCGACGGTGACGTTGCCGAAGCCGGTCTCTTCAAAAAGGGCTCGGACCTGAGGCCCTTGATCGGCGCCCATTTCAAGGTAGAGGGCGCGTCCGTTTTTTAAGACGAATGAGGCGTCCATGACGAGCGATGCGATAATCGCGAGGCCGTTGGGTCCGCCGTCCAGTGCTGTGCGCGGATCATGGTTGCGGACCACGTCCGGCAAGGCGTCACAGTCGGCGCTGGGGATGTAGGGTGGGTTGGAGATCACCAGGTCGATGGATTCGGGTTCCACCAGTTCGCCCAATTCTTGATTCGTAAACGAGATTTGATCCACGACCTCGTGCTTGGCAGCGTTTTCACGGGCCAGCGCGAGTGCGTCGTCGCTGATGTCGATAGCTAAAATTCTGGCATTGGGTCGGGCTTTGGCGATGGCGATGGCGATGCAGCCGCTACCGGTGCCGAAATCAATCACGCGGGGTGATGCGTCTGCCCAGAGCGCGTCGTTCTTGAGTACGAGGTCGACGAGCTGTTCCGTTTCCGGGCGTGGAATAAGGGCGCGGGCATCGGATTTAAGATTGTGCCCCATGAAATTGACTTCGCCGACGATGTGCTGAACGGGTTGATGCTCCCCGGCGCGCTTTAAGCCGCGTCGCAGCGCATCGAGATACTTGTCAGGAAGCATTTCCTCGCGACGCGTGGTGAGTTCGAGAGGTTTGCAAGCCAGCAAGCGACACAGCAGGATTTCGATAATGCTCTGGGGGCACGCCACGTCGCGTGTCGCTAGGTAGTCCGTTCCAGATCGCAGGATGTAGTCAATTGTGTTGGTGCTCATCGGGACTGTTTATGTAGCGTGAAAAGGGCATGTCATGCAATGACGAAACGTTCACCCGTGATCAGCTGGACTCCGCGGCGAGGTCTTTGAGTTCCTGTGCGACGCGCTCTTGGAGGTCGTGTTCGCGAAGGACGTTGGTTAGATCTTCAAGTGCACCCTCCATCGCGCGATCCAGGCTATACAGGGTCATGTTGATGCGGTGGTCGGTCAAGCGGTTCTGTGGAAAGTTGTAGGTGCGAATGCGTTCGCTGCGGTCCCCTGATCCGATGAGTGCGCGGCGCTTTTTGCCCATGGCGTCCGCTTCGTCCTGTCGGCGTTTGTCCAAAATGCGGGCCGTCAGCACTTTCATGGCCTTTTCGCGGTTGCGCTGCTGCGACTTCTCGTCCTGGCATTGTACAACGACGCCCGTGGGGATATGGGTTAGGCGGACGGCGGAGTCGGTGGTGTTGACGCTCTGGCCGCCGGGTCCGGAGGCGCGATAAATGTCGACGCGAACCTCGTCGGGCGGAATGTTGATGTCATCTTCGGCCTCGACTTCGGGGAAAACGGCGACGGTGGCGGCCGATGTATGGATGCGACCTGAGGATTCCGTAACGGGAATGCGTTGCACACGGTGGCCCCCACTTTCGTACTGGAGGACCTTGTATACGTTGGCACCTTCAACAGAGAACGTGATTTCCTTGAATCCGCCGACTTCACTGGCGCTGGCGTTGATCAGGTTGATTTTCCAGCCTTGTGTTTCGGAAAAGCGGGAATACATGCGAAATAGGTCGCCCGCAAAGAGGGCGGCTTCGTCGCCGCCGGTGCCGGCGCGAATTTCGACGATGGCGTTGCGTTCTTCGCTCGGCTCTGGTGGCAGCAGCGCGAACATGAGGTCTCTTTCGGCCTGAGGCAATGCTTCCTCGATCTCGCCGATTTCTGACTGAGCCAATTCGCGTAATTCGCAGTCTGAGTTCTCGTCCTTGATGAGCGCGCTGTGCTCCTCGAAGGTCGTCATCAGGTCAAAGAAGTGTTGGGCCTTGTCGGAGAGTTTTTTCAGGGCAGAGTGCTCACGCACCAGTTTCTGATAAAGCTTCTGGTTGGACGCAGTACCGGGCTCGGCCAGACGGGATTCGATCTCGGTCAGGCGCGTGAGCGCTTTCTCAACGTGCCTTCGGTCAATCATGTCGGGCGTCGGGTACTCTCGTAGGTCGGCCTGCGGGGCCGAAGACAGTGCATAGAAAAAGCCAGGCTATTGCCGAAGCAAGATCTCTGGCTTGAATCTATGTCGTTAGCTACGTTTTTCGTAGCGACGGCGGAACTGCTCAACGCGGCCTTCGGCATCAATGAAGGTGTTCTGACCCGTGTAGAACGGGTGACACTTGGAGCACGTATTGATGTGCATTTCCTTCACGGTCGAACGCGTGTTGAGTACGTTTCCACAACTACATGTTATCGTTGCGTCTGTGTATTCTGGATGAATATCGGTCTTCATGGGTCGCCTGTTGTCCAATGTGTTAAACGGATCGGCAAATATAGCAGCGGGCGCTTAGAATGCAAGTGCCAAATGCG
>JAPKCZ010000304.1 GCA_028822745.1 Kiritimatiellia bacterium
CGCGTGCTTTTATGTTGAACGATGTCGTCCGTCGCGCGGCTGCACTGACCGATCAGCATCAAGCGTGGGAGTATCTCACGATTGTGGACCTGTCGCCGAACGACACCATGCCACTCCAGCCTCATTTGAAGATCGACGATACTGCACGTGAATCCATTCAGCATCTTGGCGTCGATTTTGAAGCGCCCGTACGAATCGCCGTCTTGCCGGGGGCCGCTTATGGTGATGCCAAACGTTGGCCAGCAGACTCTTTTGGCGAGGTCGCTGAAACACTTGTTGAAAAAACACATGCGCAGATATTGCTTCTGGGAACCCGTCATGAAGCCGAGGCATGTGCGAGCATTGTTGCGCGTTTACCGAACAATGCGCTTAGTCTGGCCGGGCGGACCACAATTCCGGAACTCGCCGCGGCGCTCGAGTGCTGCACGTTGGCTATCGCCAACGACAGTGGCGGTATGCATCTAGCCGCTAGCGTTAAAACTCCCGTCGTCGGGATCTACGGTATAACAGATCCCGCGAAGACAGGGCCGATGGGGCCGGGGCATCAAATTGTGCTTAAGGAAGGCGTGGCTCGCTCACGCGACCTGCAACGCTCTTCCGAACGTGCTTCGGCTGCGCTTGCGGCCATTACGCCGGAGCAGGTCGTTTCTGCCGCGCTTTCGATTCTGAACGAGCAAGCACTCTGATGAAACGCGCCCTACTACGGTCCGCTTTGGTTGTTGGGCTGGGGACGGCCAGTAGTCGGCTGCTCGGGTTGCTGCGCGAAGTGCTGATGGCCGTTTTCTTTGGCACTACCCTTGCCAAATCGGCATTCGATATCGCGTTTAAGATTCCAAACCTGTTTCGACGACTCTTTGGAGAAGGTGCGCTCTCTGCGGCTTTTGTGCCGGTTTTTACTGAAACATGTAAAGAGGAGGGCCTGCACGAGGCCGGCAAGTTGGCGGGACGTGTTGCCGGACTGATGGCATTGGTTTTGGGGTCGACTGTGATTTTTGGGTGGGTCGGTCTATTTGCGATAGAATCGCTCTTCGACATTGGGGCCAAGGCGACGGAAGTGTTTCGTCTATTGCGCGTCATGTTGCCTTATACGATCTTTATTTGCTTGGTTGCGCTCTGTATGGGCATCCAAAATTCGCTGGGTCGTTTTGCCGTACCGGCCTTTACGCCCGTCCTCTTAAACGTGATCTGGATTCTGGGACTATTTACGGTTTGCCCGCTAATGGGCGACTCGTCTCGTGAGCGTATTTATGGTTTGGCGTGGTGTGTCGCGGTCGCTGGAGTCGTGCAGATCGTTGTGCAATTTCCAGCCTTGCGACACCTTGGGATTACGTTGCGTTTTCGAATCGTGTGGGGCGACAAGCGCGTCCGTCATATGCTCCTTCTAATGGGACCCGCCGCTTTGGGGATGGGTATCCATCAGGTTAACGCCGTTGTTGACTCGGTATTGGCCATTATTGTAGCGGATTGGGCACCGGCGGCACTGACGTATGCTGAACGGCTCATTTACCTTCCGCTGGGTATCATCGCGACCGCCTTTGGCACGGTGCTTCTACCTACTTATGCAAAGCAGGCTGTTCAAGGGAGCCCCGAGGTCATTGGAGATACGTTGTCATTCGCGTTTCGCAATGTCTTGCTGGTTATGGGGCCCGCGGCCGTTGGGCTGTGTGTTCTGTCTGAACCCATCACCTCGTTGGTGTATCAGTGGCGCGGCGGTGCATTTGACCATTCATCTGTCGTGCAGACATCGCGGGCGTTGGCCTTTTACGCGCCGGGCCTGATCGTGTTCAGCATCTACAAAGTCGTCGTTCCTGCTTTCTATGCGCTTCAAGATACACGTACACCATTACGTGTTGGTGTCTGGGTCGTCGTACTTAACTTCGCGTTGAATTTACTCTTCGTCTTTACCTGGCCGGAAGGATACAAACATGCGGGTCTGGCGATGGCGACGGTCATTGCTAGCCTTGTGAACGGTGGCGTGCTCGCCTTGCTTCTGTCGAAGCGTATCGGGGGGCTTCCATGGCGTGCATTGGGTCAGGGGCTCTTTCAGGCGGGACGCATGACGCTTGCCGTCGGCCTTGTTGCGCATTTTGCATATGGTTGGATACAGCAGGGATGTACGCGTGCCGGACTGATAGGCAAAGGGGCTGAATTTGCGTCCACGGGTGGCGCCATCGCGGGGGCACTCATTGTGTTTGTGTGCATTGGATGGTTTACCAATCGAGATCAACTTCGTCGTCTACTGCGTCGGCCCAACTAGGGTGTTGTTATATGAAGACTGAGATCCCTGAAACGTTTCATGCATGGGTGGTCCGCGAAGCCAGCGATGGTTCGTTTTCGCGTAAGCTCGAATCCTGCCGCATGCACGATTTGCCAGAAGGGGATGTTTTGATTCGCGTCGAGTACTCTTCCGTGAACTACAAGGATGTCCTCTCGATGTCTGGCAATAAAGGCGTCACGCGGCAGTACCCGCACACACCGGGTATTGACGCCGCGGGCGTGGTCGTCGAATCCAAAACGTCAGCGTTTTCGTCCGGGACAGGGGTCGCTGTCACAGGCTATGACCTTGGGATGAATACGCACGGCGGTCTCGGGCAGTTCATTCGTGTTCCCGCTGACTGGGTCGTCCCTTTACCGGCCGGTCTGACGGCACGCGATGCAATGGTCTTCGGAACCGCTGGGTTTACTGCGGCACTTTCGGTACGCGCATTACGTCACGGCGGTGCCACCCCTGAACAGGGGGATGTACTTGTGACGGGCGCCTCCGGCGGCGTGGGCTGCCTTGCTGTATTTCTTTTGGCCAAGTCGGGCTTTCGTGTCGTTGCCAGTAGCGGCAAAGCGGAGGCGCACGATATGCTATCGGCGCTAGGCGCTGCAGAAATTGTCGCACGCGATGCGGTGCTCGCCGACCGTAAACGCCCTCTCCTTAAGACCCGTTGGGCGCATGTCATCGATACTGTCGGTGGCGACTTTCTGGAAAGCGCTCTACGTGCTACGGCGCCGAATGGCGTTGTGACCAGCTGTGGCATGGTGGCGTCGGCAGAATTGAATACCAACGTGTTTCCGTTCATTCTGCGTGGGATCTGCCTGCAGGGAATCGACTCGGCCACAACGCGTATGACGCGGCGCCTCGAAACATGGGAACACCTCGCCGCAGCGGCAAGTAGCGATGCTTTGGCGCATCTTGTCACTGAGGTAACGCTGGACGAAATTGAGACCGTGATTCAGTCCATGGGCGAAGGTAAGAGCATCGGTCGCACGCTGGTGCGGATACCGTAAGCTCAGCCACGTGAGCAATTTTGATTTGTCCCTCACTCCGATTTCAAATAGAGTTCGAATCTTCTATGAATTAATCGATGGTTAATGCCATCTGTGACTGGGCCAAAATATGAATAACGACGTTCCCCGTTTCCTTCCTATACTATCCGCCGTTAGCAGTGTGTTGATGCTGTTTTCGACATGCTTGCGGTCAGAAGACGGCGGTGATCTTGTGGCAACACTTGATTCCGAATTGGAGACAGAGGGGCGCCCACGTTGGTACGGTCCACGTGTGACGGTAGGGGTTCCGTCAGGTATCGGGGATGAGCCCGAGTACTATGTCGAAGTGGCCGCCGGGCGGAATTTGAGCTGGCCAAAAGGGTGGACACTCGTGCATTTTTGCGAGCCAGAGCTGCTCTTCGGATTTGCCAGCATGTGGTACGAAGAGGATGAGCACATTTACTCCTTTTCGGCTGGACCCGCGATTACAATGCGGCCTTTCGGTGAAAACGTAGTTCTCGATATTGGCTCACGACCGACCTACATCAGTGACGATCATTTT
>JAPKCZ010000305.1 GCA_028822745.1 Kiritimatiellia bacterium
TATGCACCGCATCGATTTGAGGATCTTTCAATAATTCCTCATAAGAGGTGTAGCGTTTTTCAATCGAAAATTGCTCACCGATCTCATTGAGTTTCTGTTCACCTCTTTGACAGATGGCTACCAGTTCAACACCTGCATAAGCTTGATAAATAGGGATAAACTCAGCACCAAAGCCTAAACCAACAATAGCGATACGTATTTTATCTGACATACTTTTCCCCTTTCATAAGGTTACTGACAGGCATCTGCTTTCCTTCCGCGCCGCACTCGCCTTTCAACGGCGTGTAGAGCTTCAGATCTTATTGACTTTCGATTCTGCCTATTGCATTGGCTGGGAATGATAGTATGGCTATATAGATATGCAAGTCTACGCTCATGAGACCCTAAACTAGACAAAACCAAACACACATCCGTGTTGATGCGCCCATTCGTCTGTCGCCCGATTTCGCGCTGCCCATGGATGGTTACGAGCAAGCATACCTTCGCACGGATGACTTAACATAACCGCATTAAATAGTCTCCCTATTTGACGAAATCGTCGTTTTGCTTCAAAATATGGGAGCTCACTGTCATGGCGGGGGGGAAAACGCCACCACCATTCGTAAAGCATTGAATGAACAGACAGAAGGACAATTACCTGCGTTTCGTGAGAAGCCGTCGTAAGCCATGTTTCGACATCCCGCACGCTGCGATCCGCGTGTGTTCGTTGATCGTGCTTTTGGCATCCGCGTCATTCGCTTCCGCGCAAACAACCTCCGTGGCGCGTGTCTGGAATGAAGCGGCGCTCGAAGCGATCAAAATCGACGTGCCGCATCCACCCGTGCACGCGCGCAATCTGTTTCATCTTTCTGCCGCCATGTGGGACGCTTGGGCAGCCTATGATCTAACCGCCGTTGGTTATGCCTGCAACCTTTCGGCCTTGGCTTCCAATACGGCCGCCGCCCGCGATACTGCCGTAAGTTATGCGGCGTATCGCGTGCTAACAACGCGCTATGCCCTATCGACGAACCCAGTGCAATCATTCATCCAGCTCAACAATGTTATGACAGGCCTGGGTTACGACCCGGCTTACACCAACCGCATCGGTGATGACCCCGCCACGATCGGCAATCGCGCGGCATATGCGATCTTAAACTTCGCCATCGACGATGGTTCGAATGAAACCAATAGTTACGCCGACCAGTCATACACCGCGTCAAACGAGCCGCTCATTTTAGCGTTTCCCGGCACGACCATGCAGGCGCCCAATCGATGGCAACCGCTGGCCTTTGAGTACGCGCAAACACAGAACGGGCTCGAAGCGGAATCGATCCAAACATTTCTCGGGTCGCAATGGTGGGAAGTACGCCCTTTCGCGCTGATACGTGACAGCAGCACGAACCTGTATCTCGACCCCGGCCCTCCCCCATATGCAGGCGCGCTAGGCGACACGGTCTTCAAGAGCAACAACGTCGCGGTGTTGCGCTACAGCAGCACCCTCGACCCTGATTCAAACATCATGATCGACGTGTCGCCGGCCGGCCCCGGAAAAAACAACACGCTGGGCACACACAGCGGCATCGGCCATGCGACGAACCCCGCCACGGGCTCCCCGTACACGAACAGCCTGATCCGACTGTCCGACTTTGGTCGCGTCGTCGCCGAGGTATGGGCGGATGGACCCGACTCCGAAACACCGCCAGGCCATTGGAACGTGCTGGCGAACACGATTACGGAACACCCCAATTTCGAGCGCCGCTTCGAAGGCAGCGGCCCCATGCTGGATGCGCTAGAATGGGATATCAAAGTGTACTTCGCCATCAACGGCGCCTTGCATGACGCGGCGACGGCAGCATGGACCTGCAAACGTTTCTATGACTATGTTCGTCCAATCAGCAGCATTCGTTGGCTAGCCAGTTTTGGACAAGCCTCCGACCCGGGACAACCCAGCTACGACCCAGAAGGCATCTATCTGGCTTCAAACCTTGTGGAAGTCATCACCCACGCAAGCACTGAGCCAGGCGAGCGCCACGCGCATCTGACCAATGAAATCAGCCGCGCCATTTTGATCGGACGTATAGCGGTCAACACCTGGCCCGGCGAGCCCGATACAGGCACAAACACGTATAGTGGCAAAACATGGATTCGGGCCTCCACCTGGCAGCCCTACCAGCGCGATACCTTCGTCACCCCAGCCTTTCCCGGCTACGTTTCGGGACACAGCACCTTCAGCCGTGCCGCCGCAGAAGTGCTCACGCTAATTACGGGCGACCCCTTTTTCCCAGGTGGCTATGGGTCCTATACCGCCCCCGCAGGGTCTCTGGCTTTTGAACAAGGCCCCTCCACCGACATCACGTTGCAATGGGCCACCTATTACGACGCGGCTGATGAAGCGGGTATTTCGCGACTTTACGGTGGCATTCACGTCGCACCCGATGACGTTGCCGGGCGCATCATGGGATCCCGGGTCGGCCTCGACGCCTACGCCCTCGCACGACAATATTTCGACGGCACAATTCTTAACGCAACCACGCACTGTCAGATCAAGCTGGACGCCGACATGGCAACCATCACATGGGACCAGATTCGGGGCATGCAGTACCGCTGCGTTGAAACGCCAACGCTAGACACAGCCTTCTCGACCAACAACGCCTACGAGCAGGCAAAATCCGACATGGGCGAAGCGCACCTTCCTACCAGCGCTGCAGCACACTTTTATCGCATTACGCGTAAACACGACGACCCGCAGCAGTAACCCGCTCTGGGAATGATGCTTGTCGCGGTCGCAGACGCGTGGCAAGTTGCTCTCTAGGGCCGTACCGAAGCGAACCGAGTGGCAAAGAGCTATGACCAAAAGGCGACGACGATGAATACGATGATAAAGCGCATACTCACCGCGCCTGTCTATGATGTCGCCCGCGAAACGCCCATCGACCCGATGCCCTTTCTCAGCAAGCATCTGCACAATCAAATTCAGGTTAAGCGCGAAGACCTGCAACCCGCCTTTTCATTTAAGTTGCGCGGGGCATACACCTGCATGGTGCGCCTCTCCCCAGAGCAGAAAAAGAACGGCGTCGTCGCCGCGTCTGCAGGCAACCATGCCCAGGGGGTTGCCATTGCGGCAGCCAAGCTAGGCATCGCCTCTACGATATTCATGCCCGTCACCACACCCGAAATTAAAGTCCGTGGCGTGCGCAAGCTCGGAGGACGCTTAGCCAGAGTCATTCTCTGAGGCGACCGCATTGATTACGCCTGCGCCCAAGCGCTGGAATTTGCACGCCGTGAAAAGCAGACCTTCGTTCACCCCTACGACGATACGGATATTATTTCGGGTCAAGGCACGATCGGCATGGAAATCATGCGCCAGCACCCTACGAATTTACACGCCGTGTTTGTTCCTGTTGGCGGCGGTGGACTTCTGGCTGGCGTCGTGACCTACATCAAATACGTGCGACCGGACGTACGCGTCATTGGGGTCGAAGCCGACGAATCAGCCTGCCTGAAGGCCGCTCTTGCTGCAGGTCGACGCGTGACGCTACCGCATACGGGCATTTTCGCCGACGGCGTCAGCGTGGCACAAATTGGCAAAAGACCCTTTGCGATGATTCGCGACAACGTCGATGATGTGATCACCGTCACAACCGATGAAATTTGCGCTGCGATCAAAGACCTGTTCGATGATACGCGTTCGGTGGCCGAACCCTCGGGCGCACTGGCCCTGGCGGGTTTAAAGAAATACGTGCGCACCAAACGAATCAAAAACAAATCTCTCGTCGCGATCGTCAGCGGTGCAAATACAAATTTTGATCGTCTACGTTTCATCGCCGAACGCCAC
>JAPKCZ010000306.1 GCA_028822745.1 Kiritimatiellia bacterium
CTACTGAAATGGACTCAGAATCCGTATGATCAAAACACCTGATAAAACGCTTGTGCTGGTCGAGCTTAAAGAGGTGGTCGCCTCGCTAATTTTTGCGTCGAATCGCGCTGTTGGCATAAACGAAATTCGGAAATGTATTTCGGAGGTTGCTGAACAGCACGGTCAGGAAGCTGCGGTATTTAAGGATATCAAGCCAACCGATATCAAAAAGGCTCTTGCCGAGGTCGAAAAAGACGTGGCCGGCGCCAAAAGCGGCTTCATCTTAAAAGAAGTGTCTGGCGGTTTTCGTTTCCAGAGTGATCATCGCTGTGGGCCCTGGTTGAAAGTGTTTCTGAATCGAAGTAAGCCGAATCGTTTGTCCCGTCCCGGGCTCGAAACCATGGCCATCATTGCGTATCGGCAGCCTATTACGCGTGCCGAAATTGAACGTATCCGTGGTGTGGGTATCGATCATGTGATGAAGGCATTGCTGGAAGCCCAGTTGGTCCGTATTGTCGGGCGCAGTGAATTACCTGGCCGACCCTTCCTTTACGGTACAACCCAGCTCTTTCTTGAGCACTTTGGTTTGAAAGATCTCGACGGTCTGAAAGACCGAAACATCCTCGGCGATGCGGATCTAGGAAAGCCCGAGCAGCGTATTTCCTCCGGACACGATGATAAAGAGGCGCGCGAGACGCTGCCTGCGCCAGAAATTGAGAATATCGCCGAGCTTGATTTCGAGGCGTCAGAAGATGCGCCAGAGGGCGAGCATGCCGATAAGAGTGCACCGCCGCCCGACTCGGGCAAGGCCATCGTGGAAGAAGAGGCCTTTGATAAGGACGATGTCGTCGAGGAAGACGTAAGCGAAGATGAAGATGAGGAGGATGACGATGACGCTTGATACCTTGCGTAGCGAAATTGATGCTCTCGATGCAGATATTGTCCGACTTTTGTCAAAACGAGCTGCCGCGGCAGCACACGTTGGTCGCACGAAACGTGAGCAGGGCATTGTGATCTGTGACCCGTTGCGTGAAACGAACGTCCTAAAATTCGCTGCCGATAACAGTACGGCTCCCATGGACGACGCGGGGATACGATCCATTTATCGCGAAATCATCGCTGTTTGTTCCCGAATTCAGGCTGATCTGAAAGACGACTGATATTTCGCCATGACCACATCTTTTCCTGTCGCTAATCCAAGCGTCGCTACGTTGCCGACCTACGAAGCGGGCCGTCCCATTGAGGATGTTGCGCGCGAACTGGGTATTGAGGATTTATCCGAAATCGTCAAATTGGCATCGAACGAGAATGCACTAGGTCCGTCGCCTTATGCTTGTGATGCGATGCACGCTTCTGTCGCAAATATGCATCTGTATCCAGATGGGGGAACACACGCCCTTCGCCATGCCATTTCAGAATCATTGGCAGTCAGTCCTGATCAGGTGCTGCCCGGTAACGGTAGCAACGAGCTGCTGGAACTGCTGGGGCACGTCTATCTCGGAACGGGGACGAATGTCGTCATGGCCGATTGCGCGTTCATTGTGTATCGGCTTATCGCAGCCGCTGCAGGTGCTGATGTGATCGATGTCGCCATGCCTGGCTTCACGCATGATCTGGATGCGATGTGTGACGTCATCACGCCGGAAACGCGCATTGTGTTTGTGAGCAACCCGAACAATCCAACGAGCACCGCTGTTGATCCGGATGCTATTGTGCGCTACATGGCGCGCGTGCCTGATCACGTGTTGACCTGTTTTGACGAAGCCTATGTTGAATTGCTGCCCGCAGGGCAACAGCCCGACACGTTGCGATATGTGCGTGAGGGGCGATCTGTGATTGTGTTGCGTACGTTTTCAAAAACCTATGGTCTGGCGGGTTTACGGGTAGGCTACGGTATTGCCCCTGCCGTGGTGATCGAACTACTCAACCGCGTTCGACAACCCTTCAATGTGAACGCCATGGCGCAATGCGCAGCGATTGCCGCGCTGGCGGACGTGCAACATGTTGAACGTACGCGTACCCTTGTCTGTTCAGGCATTGCGCAGTTGGGCGCAGGGTTCGAGCGGCTCGGGCTGAGCTTTGTGCCTGCTGTCGCCAATTTTGTTTTGGTTCAGGTTGGAAAAGGGCGGGCGGTTTTCGACGCGATGCGGGGCAAGGGTGTCATTGTTCGCCCCATGGATGCTTACGGGTTACCTGAATATGTTCGTATTTCTGTCGGCAGCGCTTCGGAGAACGAGCGCGTCCTGAACGTGTTAGCCGATGTGCTAAAAGCACCGGCTCCCAATCACATCGGGTCATCATGAGTAAAAATGTTGCCATACTGGGGCTGGGATTGATGGGTGGCTCACTTGGGATGGCGTTGCGCAATTTGACGCGCGACCGTCCACATGTGCGCGGATACGCCCGGCGTGAGGAAACGCGTGACGCAGCGCTGCGCGACGGTGTGGTCGACAGCGTTTTCGATGACCCTGCAGATTGTTGCGTGGGTGCAGACATCGTGGTGGTCTGTGTTCCCGTGTTCGCCATTGAAGATGTTTTGCGGGAAAGTCTGGCAGGGATCGAGCAGGGCACGGTGGTCACCGACGTGGGTAGCACGAAAAACGCGCTCTCGGAAAAAGCCGCACGTCTTCTCGCAAGGCAGGGCGCGATTTTTGTCGGTAGTCATCCTATTGCGGGATCGGAAGCCTCCGGGATCGAGGCGGCGCGAGCAGACCTGTATAACAACGCGGTGGTTGTTGTCACGCCCAATTCCGATACACCACAAAGCTGTATTGATGACGTCTATCGACTCTGGGCGTCACTGGGTAGTCGTGTCCGGCAAATGTCCGCGCTGGTCCATGACGAATTACTCGCACGAACAAGCCATCTGCCACATCTGGTTGCCGCGGTATTGACACGCGCCGTGCTACGCGATGACGAAGCCGATGCCTTCTGCGGTAGTGGCTTTTTAGACAGTACACGCATAGCGTCCGGTACGGAAGATATCTGGTTGGACATTGTGCAGAGCAACCGAGAGGCCATTCTTGTTGAATTGGATGTCATGCGCGATGAATTGTATGCCTTGCGAGCTCTGGTTGCTCATGGCGGTGACGAAGATGTGCGTAGCTACCTGCGTGATGCTCGGTTGAAGCGCTTACGCATGGACGATGCTGGAATATCAGCGCATGAATGATTCGCGCCACCTTTCGTTTAATTCCAAACCCAATGGCAGCCTTCGTGTTCCTGGCGACAAAAGCATTTCGCATCGCCTTGCCATGCTTCTGGGGCTAACAACGGGGACGTCAGTCATTCATGGTTTTCTGACAAGCGAAGACTGCCTCAACACGCTGGGTGCCGTGCAGCAACTGGGTGCTAGCGCGACGACGGAGGGCACCTGTGTGACCATCACGGGCGCCGGTGGCCACTATGTCGCAGCTTCAAAGGCATTGGATCTTGGAAACTCAGGAACCGGCATGCGCTTGATCGCCGGTTTGCTTGCAGGGCACCCCTTTGAAAGCGTGCTAACGGGCGATGCGTCTTTGCAGAGTCGTCCGATGGGGCGTATCCGTGATCCATTGATTGAAATGGGCGCACGTATTGCTTTGACCGGCGAACGGGGCTTCGCTCCCATGACGATTCACGGCGGCGCGTTGCATGCCATTGATTACGTGCTTCCGATGGCATCCGCACAGGTGAAGTCCTGTGCGTTGCTTGCTGGCCTGCTGGCCGAGGGCGTCACACGTGTTGTTGAGCCCGAGGAAACTCGCGATCATACGGAACGTCTCATGAATGCCTTGTCGTTGCCTTGTGTCGTCGATGGGTTGCAGATTTCTGTCACCGGAAGCGCTGGCGCAT
>JAPKCZ010000307.1 GCA_028822745.1 Kiritimatiellia bacterium
AATCACCGTGCTCGTGATGGCAGGCCTAGGCGTGGCGGCGTTATTGAACTACCGGGCTCAGCAGCGGGAGGACGCGGCATGAACTCCTTGATCTTCAAAACGGCAACACGCTACCTCGTTCCCGTGCTGCTGGTGTTCGCCATTCATCTGCTCCTGCGCGGTCACAATGCGCCCGGCGGAGGGTTCGCGGGCGGCCTCGTTGCGGCAGGCGGATACACGCTTTACGCTCTGGCTTTCGGCGTCACCGCAGGACGCCGAACACTGCGGGTTTCCCCTGAATGTCTCGCTGGAGGCGGATTGCTACTGGCGGTGATCAGCGCATTCGCCAGCCTGTTTGCCGGCAAAGCCTTTATGACCGCGCTATGGTTCAAGATACCAATGCCGGGCCCCGGTTATCTAAAATTGGGTACGCCCTTCTTTTTTGATCTTGGTGTTTTCGCCGTCGTCGCCGGCGTTGTGCTGTTGTTCGTCTTCTCGCTGATGGAGGTAAAAGAATAATGCAACTCATGTTGAGTGCCATTGTCGGGATCCTCTATGCCTGCGGCTTGTATCTACTCATGCGCCGCAGTCTGCTTAAAATTGTCTTTGGCCTCGCCTTAATCAGTCACGGCGCCAACCTGCTCATCATGGTCGCCCAAGGCGGCCACCAAGGCATTCCCCCTATACTCGGCGCGCACGGCGCAATTCCTGAAGGCATGGTCGCCGACCCGCTGCCACAAGCGCTCGTTCTGACAGCCATTGTGATTAGCTTTGCCGTGACCGCCTTCGCTGTCGTCTTGCTCCTGATCACCTACCGACACACCGGTACCGGCGATTTAGCCGATCTGGCAGAAAGGCGCTCAGAATGACCCCCTGCATCGTTCTCCCAATCATCTTCCCCCTGCTGGCCGCCGCCACCTGCGTCATGCTTGCACAGCACCGACGGTGGCAAATATGCATATCACTGCTCTCGTCCACCTTGGTCCTTTTGGTCGGCGCTGGCCTGCTGCAAACCGTTACATCCGATGGCTTAATCAGCCTTACATTAGGGGAATGGCCCGCGCGCTACGGCATCAACCTGATTGCAGATCGCCTTTCATCCTGGATGGTCCTCATGGTCGGCGTGCTGGGTCTCGCATGCACGCTGTACACCATTCGGGGGATTGAACCGCAACGCGCGAGATGGTTCTTCTATCCCGTCTGGAACGGGCTGCAAGCAGGCAGCGCACTAGCGTTTCTGACCGGCGACCTTTTCAACCTTTACGTCGCGTTCGAGATTCTATTGATGGGCTCGTTCGTCCTGCTCGCACATGGCAGCACACGACTGCAACTGCAAGGTGCGGTCAAGTACGTCGTACTGAACTTCCTGGCGTCGACATTCTTCCTTTCTGCCGCAGGCATCCTCTACGGATTAACCGGCACCATGAATCTGGCGCTCATGGGCCAGACGCTCGCAGGAAACCCCGAAGGGGGCGCACTGTTGGCGGCACTGCTACTACTCTTGGCATTCGGCATCAAGTCGGCGGTCTTTCCCCTCTTCTTCTGGTTGCCCGCCTCCTATCATACGCCACCAACACCCGTCAGCGCGCTATTCGCAGGGCTTCTGACAAAGGTTGGCGTGTACGCGCTCATTCGAGTCTTCACGGTTGTTTTCCCCGAAGAACTCGACATGCTCTCACCCCTACTGGCCTGGTGTGCAGGCCTGACCATCATCGTCGGTGGCCTGGGTGCCCTAGCACAAAAAGACCTGAAACGGACACTGTGTTACATGATCGTGGGGCACATCGGCTACATGATCGCAGCGATCTCTGTGCATACGGCCTTAGCCTATGCCGCTGTGCTCTTTTTTCTCGTGCACGATATGCTGGCAAAGAGCTGTCTCTTTTTAACCGCAGGATCCATCGCCAAACGAACACCGCAAGCATCGGATCACGGCGGCGACCTTTGGCGCAGGGATCCGGTGCTGAGTTCTTGCTTTGGCTTCGGCGCCATGGATCTCGCCGGCCTGCCACCTTTCTCTGGATTTTTCGCCAAGCTGTTGGTTTTGATGGCGCTGTTTCAATCTGGCGCCTATGCCCTCGCCAGTGTTGCCCTCATCGGCGCCTTCCTCACATTGTTCATCATGGCGCGACTCTGGATACAGCTCTGCTGGGAACCGGGCACCGCAGCAACAGCCACACCCCTCGACACGCATCCGTTATCGCAACGCATCCCTATCGCCGGACTGGCTTTGCTCTGTCTTCTCGTTGGTTTATCCGCTGGCCCTGTCATCAACAGTGCACTGCGCGCTGGTGAAGATCTAAAAACACCCGTCGCATATCGTCAGGCCTTGCTGGGGGATACGAAATGATGACCTTGTTGAGTAATCTGGGCATCAGTGTGCTGTGGGTGCTTATCACCGGCAATTTCAACACGCTGAACCTCATTTTCGGGTTTGGTCTCGGCTATGTTTTACTGGGCGCTATGCGTACCGAGGATCAGGACCGATCCTACTTCCGTAAGGCGCGACAGTCCGCTTGGTTCATCCTGCGCTTCTTCATAGAGATGATCACAGCCAGCACCAAAGTCGCCTACGATGTCATCACACCGCACAACTACATGACGCCCAGAATCATCGCCTATGAACTCGAGGCGAAGACGGATCTCGAGATAACCCTTTTCGCCAACGCCGTTTCTCTGACACCCGGAACACTCAGCCTGGATGTCTCGGATGACCGAAAGGTTTTGCAGATTCACGCGATGTACGTGGACGACGAAGCGAAGCTCATCAAGAGCATCCGCGACACGCTGGAACGCCCCTTACTTCAGGTGATGCGATGAGTCTACTCGTCGACACATGCGCCAACCTCTCCTTGGGATTAATCACGCTGGGCATTGTGCTCTCGACCTATCGCCTGATTCGGGGTCCAGACATGCCTGACCGCGCCGTCGCTCTCGACTTGATCGGCATTCTCTGCGTGGGCTTCATGGCGGTTTACACCATTGCCAAGAACGATGCAGCCTACCTGCCCGCCGGGATGGCCGTGGCACTGATGGCATTCCTAGGCACGGTAGCTTTTGCGCAATACCTCAGGCATGGCGGTGATCGATGAGCGACATACTCGTTTCCATCCTCATGCTGATTGGCTCCCTCTTCAGCGTCGTGGCCGCACTCGGCTTAGTACGTTTCCCCGATGTCTACACCCGCATGCATGCCGCCACCAAAGCAGGAACCGTTGGCGTGCTCTTTCTGATGATGGCCGTGGCTCTCTATTTTGACGACGGCGCCGTCACGGCGCGCGCCCTACTCGTCAGCGCCTTCTTCTTACTCACGTCCCCTGTCTCCGCACATATGATCGGCGATGTAGCACATAAACTTGGCATCAAAGCGTGGGCACAGGACGACGACGAGTAAGGTCTCGCTTTGACCACAATGCTTGCCCTAACAAACGCAGGCAACACAGGACAACATGAAAAACGAAGCAATGATTTGCATCCCCGGCCCCTGGAAAGACCAGACAGCGTTCGCCCAAAGCGTCGCGCTTCAAAGCAAAGGCGCATTTACCTTTGCGGGCCGCATCCTCGCACAGCCCGAGACCAATGATCAGATCACGCTCGAATTTTCGGAACCCTACGCGCAGATGCGCAAGGCATTCGAGATGGCCGGGCAAGACACACTCACGCCGGAGGTTCTGGATCAAATCGAATCCCACCAAAGCGCGGTCTACTTGCGCTTCCCGCTTGATGTCGTTGCTCAACACAAACGCATGCTCACCTATACAACCTTGATGCGTGAAATCGGTGGCTATGCGGTCAAAATTGAATCCTCAGGACTCGCCCACAACTGGGA
>JAPKCZ010000308.1 GCA_028822745.1 Kiritimatiellia bacterium
AAGGATTGATGTTTCACTGTCCAGCTGGAAAAAACTGGTCTGGCACACGGCGGCAATCGGCGATTCGCACAGGCGATTTTAAGTTAATGAAGAACTATTATAATGATGGTGAAGTACTGCTTTTCAATGTAAAGGACGATCCATACGAATGGCATGACCTGTCGGGAAAGCTGCCGAAAAAGCGTGATGAGTTACTGAAGAAAATGGAAGAATACCTGACACGGGTTAACGCCGCTGACGCGCGTATGACGTCGGAAGAGATCGCTGACATGCAGAATGCGAAGCAGCTGTCGACCGAGAGAGGGGTCGGATGGCGCGCCTACACCAAGCCGTCACAACCGACGGAATACCCGGTAAAGTCGTTTTCGGCACAAGAAAAGGATCCGAAGCCGTACGGGGAGTGATAACGCTGCGGTAACGCCGAACGGTTGGCAGGCTGATACGGCCATCAAATCACGACTATACATGCAAGATTGCGCTCACGTTGACGTGAGCCCCATTGTTTACAACAGAACGACAGAAAAGGGACGCGAAGATGATCTACGAAAATGTTGAGTTACACGGGATTGACGAAGTTAAGGAGCTTGAAGATGGTAGCGGCGTTGCGTTGCAGCGCGTGCCGGAGGATGTTCGGCAGACACTCAATGCGTGTGCGCAAACGCAGATGCTGAGGCCGGGCTGCGCCGAGATTCGTTTTGTGAGCGATGACGCTGTCTGCGAGCTGACGATGTCATGCGGGCCGGCAGACGACTGGAGCGAAGTGACTGTTGTGCCGTTCTTCGGTGCGTATCAGCATTCGGAGACCTACAAGGTGGGGCGTGAGAAGCGTACGATCACACTAACCAAGCCCGAGATGCTGCGCCGGACCGACGCGGAATACCTCGACAGCTCGGTGTTCTCGCCGAACGTCTGGCGTTTCATGTGTTGGGGCGGGCAAGTGCAATTGCATGGCGTGAAAAGTTCGGGAATTCGCCCGCCGAAACCCGAGGAATTGCCTAGTGTCCGACTGCTGACGTATGGCACATCTATAACGCATGGGCATTGCGCCAGCGGCCCGCACCTGAGCTACGCTAGCCAAACCGCCCGCGCGCTTGGTGTCGATCTCATCAACCTTGGCTCCGGCGGTTCAGCGCATTGCGAGAAGACGCTATCGGATTACATCGCCGCGCGTGACGACTGGGACATCGCCAGCCTGGCATTGTCGGTGAATATGGGCCACTTCCAGCTCGACGAATTCTACGATCGTGTATCCTACATGGTGAACACCGTTTCTGGTGCCAATCCAGACCGACCCGTCGCTTGTATCACGTTGTGGCCGTTCTTCAACGATATGACTTTTGATGGCGGCAAGCCGAGAAGGGCCGAAGGCGGGACGGCAGAGGAATTCAGGCAATCGCTGCGTGATGCGGTAGCGGCCTGTCCGAACCCGAACGTTTGCCTGCTGGAGGGCCCTGAGCTGCTGACCTCCACGGCCAGCCTGGGCGGCGACCTGATCCATCCCGGTGACTATGGCATGATGGAGATGGGCATCAACCTGGCCGCGAAGCTGAAGCCGCTTCTCTCCCTTGGCGCGGCGTAGCCCGCAGGGCGACTTGTCCGCCGTAGCGCGCAGCGCGTAGGAGGAAGACGGCTCTGTGTCCTCTGCGAACTCAAGCGTAGCGGGTGTTAATTCTTTTCTTTGGCCTATGGGATGCTTCTTAGGCGGGGACGAGTTCCGGGACTTCATCCAGGGACTACTGGGAGCTGATGAGAGCCTCAGCCAGGAAGTGGTTGGCAGCAAAGCATGGCGTCACGAGGTGCCAGTGGCCAAGGTGCTTGAGCTGATCGCGTCAACGAGAAATGTTACGGTCGAGAACTTACGGGAAAGGCGCAGGCCGCACCCAGAACGGGACCTGGCGATGTACCTCTGCCGCCAGACGGCAGAGAAGAGCCTGCGGGAGATAGGTGAGGCTTTTGGCATTGGCCCCGCCGCCGTGGGGCATGCTGTAAAACGCGGGAAGCAACGGACGAAAGGTTGGCCAGAAGTGTCACTAGATCGAAAGAAACACTGATTAGATTATTAGAGACCTGACCCCAGGTGACTCCAGGTGACTTTTTACGATCCATTCCTTAATTCGATTCTTTCTTCGGTTTGGGCTTTGCTTTCTTTGACGCGCGTCTCACTTCGGGAATCGGTGCGGAAGTGAGATACGGGTCTCGGTGCGGCAGGAGTTCATCGCCTTGCGCCGTGGTCCATACTTTCAACTCGGCCCTCAACCTAGCAAGCTTGTTTTTGTATTCGGGATTGTCAGCCAGGTTGTTGAGTTCCAGTGGGTCTTTATCCAGATCGAAGAGCTCGAACTCGGGCCGGATGTGGTATCTCTTGATGATGGCGGCTGCTTTAGGATCTGTCTTGGCGGCTTCATCCCAGGAGACCCAGTAGAGGCCACGACCGTCGTTGCGTAGGCGATCGGAGTGGTTCGTGTGGTAGGCGTCCGGTCGTAAATTGTGGATGTATTTGTATTTTCCTATCCGCACACTGCGAATCGGATAGATATTCATCTCTGTGTCGCCGGTGTTGGTGGTGAAAATCTTGTCGCGATGGATCTTCGTCTTCCCGAGCAGCACCGGAGTGAAGGATTTTCCATCGATGTCATCAGGAACCCTGCCGCCCGCTACGTCAATGAGCGTGGGAAGGATATCCACCCAACTCACCATTGCATCTGTTCGCACACCGGCCTCGATGTGTCCGGGCCAGTAAGCTACCAAGGGAACCCGCGTTCCGTAGTCGTACAGATTCCATTTGCCGAAGGGCCACTGCCCGCCGTGATCACTGGTGAACAAGAAGATGAAGTTGTCGCCAAAGGTCTCTTTGGCGAAGTCCAGGACCCGGCCCATTTCCTCATCCATCCCTTCAATGTCCGTCAGATAACGCGCCCAATGCCTGCGAGTCTCCATAGTGTCGATGAAGAATGGCGGCAAGGTCACAGTCTTTGGATCATACTTCATCTCTTTGGTCCACTCGACATGCGGTCGACGATCGCCGACCAGCAGGCAGATGGGACCGTCGATCTGTGTCTTGTTAAAATGCTTCACCACCTCCTTGGACATATCAGTCTTTTTAGGTGAATTAAAGTCCAGGCCCGCGAAGTCCCTGTTGCGGTGAGCAACTTTGCCAAACGAAGCGATGTGGTATCCCAGCGCTTTAAGGATGGGCGGAAGGAACTGGGTGCCCTGCTTAACCGCGCTGTGATTGGGATGCGCGCCATGCCGCGCGGGCATCAATCCGGTGAGGAACGAGAAGCGACTCGGGCAACAGGCTGGCGAGGCGACATAGGCGTTGTCAAACGTCATCCCGGCAGCAGCAAGCCGGTCCATAGTAGGAGTCCGAACGTCTTTCGACCCATGAATGGACGTATCTGAACGGCCAAGATCGTCGGAAATGAATACGACGATATTTGGCAATGTCGCGGCCTGAAGACTCGCCGCGAGCAGACAAACTAGCGCGAGGCACCATGATGCGCGGCGAGCGAGAGCGAGTAGGGGTGTGTTTGCCATGTTCCGTTTCCTCAGTTAAAGCTAGTCACGTATTTTCCCCATTCCGCGGCAGTGGTGATTTCCCCTGCTTTCTTCCAGCCGTCGCCGGCATGAAAATTCTATTTGGCCATTCTTGTCTGTCTTGGTGATGAGGTGGGTGTGATCTTCTAGCTTTTTTCCGGTTTCGTAAAGCGGCTAATTAGGGTCAGGTCTCTAATAAGCTAATTTAGGTGTTGCCTTCGTTCTGACTGCGCGGTAGAAGTTGGCGCATGGCACGTCACCTGAGAATT
>JAPKCZ010000309.1 GCA_028822745.1 Kiritimatiellia bacterium
CCAACGGATCAGGGAAGTCCTCCGTGCGCCGCTTGACTGCCGCCATGTTATGGCCACCCCTACAAGGGACTGGCGATACACGAGCGCGAGCGGTCTGGGAGACACGTCTCGGTCTACATCAGGTCGATTTCGGACGCGTGATCAATTGGCAGCTAAGCGGCAAGGACGTCAATTCGCCCGATGTACCCGACGTACACCTGTCCTCGTGTTACTCACTGGACCTGCGGGACCTGTTATCCATGCAGAGTGACGTCGATGAGCACCTGGCGGCCAGGCTCCGAATCGAATTGTCGGCCGGATACGATTTGCGGGCCATACGCGATGCCGCCAAGCAAGCGCGACCGGCTGGCCGCAAAGAAATGCAACGATTGGGTGAAGCACGTCGCGCTTTGGCCGCCTTAACACGTGAACGCGAACAGCTGGCAGCCCAGGAAGACGGCCTGGATTCACTAACGCGTCAACGAAACACCGCACGACATCAGTCAGGGATGAAGGTTGTCTTTGCTGACGCCATTTCCTACGTCACGACGCGCGCAGAGCTCCAACAGGCAAACGCTAAACTGGGAAGTTTTCCGAAAATTTTGCAACGCATACAGGGTGACGAGCATCGCCGCCTGGCCCAGCTCGAAACAACGGCATCCGAAGAGGCGGAGCGCTTGCGCCAACAAGAAACCGCACTTTCACGCGCAGAGGGCGTCGTCGCCGCCGCCAGAATCAACGGCGAGCAACTCGACCCGACAGGGTTACAGGCCTGCAAAAGTCATGCCCGCGATTTACGTGCGCTTGAAATCGAAATACGCAATCAACAGGACCAGGTTGCCCGGCAGGGTGCCCGACGGGCTGAAGCCGAAAGAGCCATGGCTGTTATTGAATCCGGCAATGAGGCCGCCTTAGCACCAACGCCCGAAATTTTGGCTGCCATCGACGTCTGGCTGAAACGGCGCTCAAAACTTCTCAACCAAAAGGCCGAACTCGACGCACGCATGGAACTTCTGGTGCGCCCAGAGTCTCCACAGACCGATCCCGGCGTGTTGCAGACGGGCATGACTTATCTGCGCCAATGGTTGGCGATCACAAACGCACTCGAATCCTTCAAAGAGTCGAACGCTGTGTTTTTGGCCTTGGTTGTCGGCGGCATCGCTGGGCTAGGTTTGGCATTCGGCCTGACGCCTTGGTTCGTTGCACTGACAGGCGCATGCGTCGGTGCGCTCGCCGGACGCTGGGGCATTCGCGGAAACTTGCAAAAGAAACGCAAGTGGGTGCAATCCAGTTTTGACCAACTCGGCATCCAGCGGCCTGGGGTCTGGGAAGACTCCGCCGTACAGGATGAACTTGAAGCGCTTGAAATCGCACTCACGGAAGCCAAGGAACGCTCACGCAGTCTGCATCTGTACGAAGAACTGTCTCGCGACAGGGAACACGTTCGTAGTGAGCTATCGGAAAGCGATCAAGAACGCCTGCAAATCATAAACAAGGCTGGCTTTGACCCCGATGTCGAAGACTTGCTGCTCTCTGAATTGGCCCACCGACTTGTTGAGGCACGTGCCGCCATAAGCGAACATGAAGCAACACTGGCAGCGCAGGTGACGGATCAGAAGCGCTGGCAGCAGCTTCTCAATACAATCAATACATTCAACGCCAAGTACGACATAAAACCGAGCGACGATACGGCCGAAGTGGAAGCGGCGCTGGATGAGATTACGCGGCGTATTGAACAGGTCGAACGTGGCTCTGCGGAAGTGTCTCACATTCGCGATGATATTGCCCAAATTCAGCAGCGTATCCATCGACATCAAGAAGAACGTGCGGCGCTCTGCGTGGCACTGGCGGTTGATCCTGATGAAGCAGAATCGGCGCGCGCACAGATCAAACAGTTGTGCGACACCTTGCCCGCATACCGTCACGCCACCGAAGCGCAAAAGCAACTCATGCACCGCAACAGCGATTTGGCGGCACGCCTGGAGGGGCACGAGGCCTACATGCAGGATGATGTCGAGACATTGACGCAACTGCAAGCCGATGCGGTCATTGCTGAGACCACGCTGGCTTCGCTCGAAACACAGATCGCGGATATCACGGCGCAAGTGAAGCAAGAACGCTCCAGCAGTCGCTACGACCAAGCGACAACGGAAGTCGTACGCGCAGCCGAGAGCCAGAATGCCGCATTTGACACGGTCGTCGACACCGTGCTCACGGATGTCTTGTTGGATCAGATCGAGGACGACCACGAATCAGGCACGCAACCCGAAGTCTTTGCGGCCGCGTCCCATTATTTCTCGGCTTTCACACAGGGGCGCTACGAACTCATTCTCCGCGATGACGCTGGCGAACCTCGTTTCGGAGCACGGGAAGCTGATGGGCGCTACGTACAATTGAACGATTTGTCCGATGGCACACGCATTCAATTGCTCCTGGCCGCCCGCCTCGCGTTCGCAGCGAGCGAGGAACGCGCCGAAGCGTTGCCCATCTGGCTGGATGAAGCTCTGACAACGTCAGACCCAACGCGTTTTTCCGCGATTGTTGACGCATTGGCAACCTTGGCCGAAGAGGGGCGCCAGGTCTTTTATCTCACCAGCAATCCTGTTGAGGCAAAAATCATTCAAAGGGTCAGTGCGAAACGCAAACTCGCCCAAATGCGCATCCTTGACCTGGGCGTGATCCGCAAGCTTGCTACCCAAGACGAGATGCTGATTTCTCCCGAAGCGGTTATCGCGACCCAGGTCCCTGCACCAAAAGCGTTATCGGCAGAGGCCTACGCCAAGGCCGTGAATGTTCCAGCGTTGCTGCCAAATTCCGTGCTGGAAGCCACACACCTCTATCACGTCATGTTCGACGACCTCGATGCCTTATACGCCTTGTTGCAATGCCATGTGGAAACCATTGGGCAATGGCGTGTACTTACCTCCAAAGGACAGACTGCCGTGTTGTTGGACGGCCTACCAGCAGATCGCCTAAATGCCCGCATCGAAGCCCTGCGCGGCTTCCTGAAGGCGAGTCAAGAAGGGCGCGGCCGTCCCGTCGATGAGCGCGCGCTGCGTGACAGTGGAGCGGTAAGCGATACCTACTTGGACCGCCTGAGCGAGATCGCGTCTGACTGTAATAACGATGCACCGCGATTCATGGAAACGCTCGAAAACAAATCCGACGAACGCGCCAAAGGCTTTCGACAGGTGCAACTCGACGCGTTACGCGATTATTTAGAAACGTGTGGTTTCATGGATGGTCGACGTCTCTTAACGAGGTCCGAAGTAACAGCATCCGTACTGGCCACCGCCGCCGTTCGGCAAGGGCTGCACGCAGGATGCCTATCCCGCGACGCGTTATTGCACGCCATGGATGTGTGGTCGCAGCCTTACACGTTCGCAAACGAGTAGTACGCCCAAATATCGCGCAACCATCCGCCTCAGCTATACAACGTGACGTTTAACATACGCCGTGGCGGATGCGCGTTCCGCCTTTTCGGGGCTCGCATCCGACGAACCATTTTTGTGCAACGCGCAATTTGCCAAATGGCGGTGATGAGCGGCAGAACCGCTCCCAGTAGTATTGTGATAATGTCATTCATGCGCACATCATCGCAGGGAGTATCGGACAAGGGGTGTCTGACACTAGATTTGTTTATAAATTTTATTACCCAGGGCATAGGCGTGAATAGGCCAGATTCGCCCAGTTTCCAGGCATTCCGAGTATCTGGGGTCCGGTGAACCCCACCCGCAGCAGATGTTGCGTCCCCTTGCCTGATCTATTCATCTACTTTTTACGAAACGAAGAAGACCACGGATTCCACGGAT
>JAPKCZ010000310.1 GCA_028822745.1 Kiritimatiellia bacterium
TCAAACCGACATCCTCGTCATGACATCCACCGCCGGCGAGGTTGTTGATATTATTAGCGAACAGCATCTGACGGACGCCGAGATCGTAATAGTAACGCACCATGTCGCTGGATGCGTCGAGCGCGCCCATGCCTTCGATGTCGAAGGCGACGGCCATCTGGTCCGCCGCCATGGCCTGGTCTATCTCATGCCCGGTGCCCACCAGCCGGTAACCGTCCGTCCTGTCGATCCAATCGCGGGCCAAAGACAATGCCTTGATAGTGTCCTGCCAGCAATTGACGTCGTATCCGACGTTGACCGAGAGGAAGTTCACACCTGCGTCTTTCCAAATGGAAAGCGTCCGGAGATCGTTGACGGTCCTCAGTTCGAACCCGGCATGCGCGTCCCAGATCAAAACTTCGCCAAGATGATTTGCTGCCAACAGCCCAACTCCTCTTCGATCGCGCGCGGCGTCGCCTATGTCCGGTTCGCCACAACGAGCCACCCCGGACGCTCGATCGCCTGCATGTAGTTCGACTGCTCCGTTAGTCGCACGCGCCAGGTCCCGTCCGCCTCGAGCGATCTGAAATGTGATGGATAATCGTCTTGTTCGTACGGGATGGCGTTGATGTAGAAAACCAACAGTCCGCCAGGCCGCACGCAGCGGATCATTTCCGGAAGATGTTCTGGGCCGACGTGACCGCCGCCAAAGCACCCGACGCCGATCGCGGCGCCATACGTCCGACCACCGAGATCGATCGTCCGGGTCATGTCGCCGATCAGCAGGTCGCAGTAAACTTGCTTTCCGCGCGCTTCGTCCAGCATTCTTGGCGAGATATCCAGTCCATCAAGATGGCCAAAGCCGCGCGCGGCGAGTTCCTCGCCCACCAAGCCGGTTCCACAGCCGAGATCCAATATTCTTATACTCTGGTCGATACAGCGCTCGGCGAACGCCGCTACGGCAATGCGGTGGGCGATGTATCCGTAGTCCTGCCGCAGGTTCCGCTCGTAGGTTGGGGCCCAATCCTCATAAACGTCACGTGAATCGCCAGAGCCCCCGCCTAAGGCCGTCAGTCTGGCGACAAAACCTTCCAATATTTTCACCATGAAGCGTTATCCCTCGAGACCTGCACATATCACCGAGTTGCTAGATAAGTCGCCTTATCGCACCATTCGCGTGTCGGCTGTCACGGACGAAGGGACCAGTTGGTTCATCTTAGCGACTTCCTATATCCGAAAGATGCGTCGATCCGCCCGAGTATATGCTCACCTGCCGAAATCGGGAGATATTTGCTTTCCTGTTCGCTCGGCAACCCCAGATCGCGCGGATCTACCTTGGTCGTAAAGGTAGGATCGTAAAAGGTCGCGATTGAGATACGCTCGCGACCGGACCGGTTCACGACACGATGCTTGGTCGAACGATAACGATCATTGCTCCATCGTCTCAATAGATCGCCAGCATTAACCACCATGGTATCAGGAACGGGCGGCGCGGCAATCCATTCGCCAGCGAGATTTTGCACCTCAAGTCCACCATCATCATCCTGCCAAAGTATGGTGATATTGCCAAAATCCGTATGTGCCGCGACACCAAACTGATCGTCACTCAGGGACACGGGTTGTGGGGGGGTAGTAAAAGGTCTGGGTACGCTGCAGCGGCTTAAAATATTTGTCGACGAAGAAATCGGGATCAATGTCCAAGCTGAGGGCCACGCCGTGCAATAGAGCCTGACCGCAGACTGCCACGGCTTCGAAGTAGGCATACATATCGCGTTGTAGTTCCGGCATAAATCGTGGCCAATTATTTGCGCCTCGCAGAGGCTGACCAGCGAGAACGTCAGGATCGTCCGATGGCAATTCCAGGCCGACCTGATAGAACTCCTTATAGTCTGGCTTCTCGGCGCCATACATCAAGGCATCCCCAAGGGCGTGCCACCCGCGATTAGCAATATTCGCGGAAACCTGCCGCATCTCTACTTCCGGCAGTCGGAAGAACCGCATTGCCGAGGCACCAGCGGCATCAATGGTAGGCTGGGGAACCCCGTGACCCGATACATACAAAAATCCGTACTCAATATAGGCATCGCGAATGGCCGCCGCAGCCCTGGTCGAAGCTTCGGCATCCCTTTGCAGCAGACCGGTGATGTCGACAACTGGCAGTTCCACCTCATATTCTCCATGTCTGCGTCAATCTATGACAATCGTATCGGTTAATCCTGAACAAACATACTGTACGACGCAGTCGATGAACTGGGCTAAAATCATAGGCGGGGCAAATGTGAGGTCTGTTGGGAGCAAAATGGGGGAGAACATGCACCCAACCGTGGGCTTCTGCTGACGCCGCAGCTTGATTGTAGTTGCTCATCCCCTAATCCAACAGGCGCCCTCGGCGCGCCATCTAGTCTGATGGTTCTATGGCGCCTTTGGGCCGAAAATCCTGGTTTCTTTGGACTAATTGCGAGATGTATTCGCCTGCGCGCACAGGTCGATAGCGGGCTGGTCTTTCCGGGCTTTGGCAGGATGCAATACATTCAACAGGCGCATGATGATCGGGATTAAAGAAAAACGGTATAGAATATCTGTCCTGTGCGCGACGATTGACAACCCGATGCTGCGCGGATCGATAGACATCGTTCGTCCATCGCGACATCAGCTGGCCAAGGTTGACGACCAAGGTGTCGGCAATGAACGGAGCCGATATCCAATTTCCGTCAGGCAATTGCAGCTCAAGGCCCCCCGACGGGTCCTGATATAGAACCGTTGCCAAGCCAAAATCCGTATGCGCGGTGGCGCCAACGGAGCCTTCGTCCCATGCCAGGTCTTGCGGCGGGTAGTGCATCAATCGCATCAGGATGGTTGGTTTATTGTAGTGGCAGACAAAGAATTCGGGCGCTAGCTGTAAACTAAGTGCCATAGCCTTGAGCAGGCGCATGCCAAATCCATGCACGGCAGCAAAGTAATCTTCGGCAGGTTTGCGAAAGTTCGCCAAGTCCGGCCATTGGTTCGGGCCGTGCAACGGCAAACCGGAGATTACGTCAGGGTCGTCCAACGGAAGATCCACGCCGATATCGAAACTGTCTTTCAGGTCGGGACTCCGCCCCGGATACTGGGTCGTTCCAAGGGGCAGGTAACCACGGTGGAATTCGTCCTTTACCCATTTCATGCGTGTTTCTAACGGTTGCTCGAAGAACCGCCGCGAGGCGTCAATCACCGCGTCTATTGTTGCCGCCGGAATGCCGTGATTCTGGACGTAAAAAAAGCCAACCTGTTCGCAGGCCATTTGGATTTCCCGCACCAGATCGGTAATATCACCATTTTGTAGCATCGGCGCCATATCGATGACCGGCACAGCCGTTGCCTTGGGCGGGATTGGGTGAATATCTGACATGCCGTCGTTTGCCTCTCGCTTCTTCGTCGCATTCGCCGCCGTGTCCGGCGATCTTCTTATCGCTAAAATCCAGTCGACAATATCGCAGCGCCGCAAGGCGGCACAAGTTGTGCTCTTTCCGACATAAAGCGGAGTGTAGCGGCACCATTGCCGGGAAGCTATGTGGATTGAAAACGAGCTGGATATCGACCCCTGGCACGAACCTCGTATTGTGGGGCGTCAGGCCGATGTCCGCTGGTATCCCAGCTTCGAGCCTAGCCAGCTAGACTCGATCCCGTCTCGTCGGACCCAGGGCTGCCCAGAACCTAGCGGAAGACTCACTACAGATATCCAATTCGCCGACCTCAACGACGGCAAACCATGATCTGCAGACGCTATTCAAAGGCTTCCCTAGCCGCGCCGGCTTCCGCTGTCGCAAAGG
>JAPKCZ010000311.1 GCA_028822745.1 Kiritimatiellia bacterium
CGCGTGTCGCTGCTCTCGCGTGGGTGACGGTGCGCGAAGCTGTTCGCTCACGCTTCATGGTCAGCATGCTCATTCTGTTGGCTGCCGTGAACGGACTGCTTCCATTGTTGGTGCAGGGTGACGGGACCGCGGCCGGCATGGTGGAGATCATGCTGCGATACACGTTGGGCGTCAGTGGTGTCCTTTTGGGTGTGGCCAGTCTGTGGCTGGCGTGTGGAAGCATCGCTCTCGATGTTCAGACCCGTCGCATCCATCACGTGTTGACCAAATGTGTGCAGCCTGTAGAGCTATGGTTCGGAAAATGGCTGGGTTTGGTTCTGCTCAACGCCGTTTTAATTGCGGTGTCATATCTGACCGTGATCGGCTTGTTGCATTGGCGATTGGCGCGAATGGACATCACGGATACCGAGCGTGCGATGCTACATACGCACGTTCTTCAACCGCACGAACGTTTTCTCCCACAGGCTGAGACGTTTGGTCGACAGGTTGATGAACATTTTCAGCGACTCGTCGACGGGGATCAAATTCTGGAGGGTGTTCGAAAAACGCATGTTCGTGAGACCATCGAACGCCGTATTCGAGCCGCGCGTTCTGTTGTCGGACCCGGTGCCGATCGCACATGGACGCTTGTGGTGCCCGATAATATCCGCTCCGATCGTCCCGTGGTCTTATCGCTTACGTTGGTGCCCCCCGTGGGGCCTGTGCCGAAAGGAGAGGGGCGCTGGACGATTGAAGAAATCGGCTCACTGGCGAATGCGCCGCCGCTGATCTCGATGACGCATCCATTGTATCGGGAATCACGGGTGGAACTGCCAGGTGGACTCCTTAAAAGCGGGCAAGCCTACACCGTACGTTTTCGAAACGCGATGCGCCAACCCAGCGGGCAGTCCATCGTATTTGATAGCGAGATGCCCGTGGCTTTTCTTCAGGCCAGAGGCCATTTTGTCAGTAGCTATGCAGCGGCCATGTGCATGCAAATTCTTCAGCTGTCTGCACTTTGCGCATTCGGTCTACTCTGCGGGGCGTGCTTTTCGTTTCCCGTTGCGAGCTTCGCTGCTGGCGCCATACTTGGCGTGGCCATGATCGGGCACAGTGTTTCGCAATCTTTGCAACGCGAAACGGGGATTCACGCACATGGTCAGGAACGGATTGGCTTCACGCGTGTTATCAACCTGGCTGGCGAAGTCATGATTGATATATCTGAGAAACTCGTTGGCCCCGCGTTCAATCGAAATCCGCTGCCTTTGCTTTCCCGTGGCGTGCGCGTGCGCTGGGGTGATGTCGCGGGGGCCGCTGTCGTGCTCGTTTTGGTATACGGCGGCTTGGCAGCAGGGCTTTCGTGTCTGGTTATCCGACGCAGAGAACTTGTGCTGGCGTCCGGCGAGCACTGAACGGCGCTCGTCGGTTAGACGTCGCGAACGCAGCGAAACCCAAGGTTTCCGGTTGAAGAATCGGGGGTATTGGCCGTGCGCGCTGCAACGCGATAGCGGTTGCAGTAGGAGTCGTGGCACAAATAGGAGCCGCCGCGCATGACGCGTCGTGAGCCGCTAGAAGGGCCTTTTGGGTTTTCGCGCGGGCCATCTACGTGATCGCTCGTACTCCACCAGTCGAAGCACCATTCCCAAACATTCCCGGCCATGTTATGTAAACCGTAGCCGTTCGCTGGAAAGCTGAACACGGGTGCCGTACCGATGTAGCCATCTTCGGCCGAATTGGCGGCGGGAAAATCGCCCTGCCAGATGTTGCACATGTGTTTGCCGTTTGGTGTCAGTTCGTCTCCCCACGCGTACACGTACTGATCTAGGCCGCCGCGGGCCGCACATTCCCATTCGGCTTCCGTCGGCAGTCGTTTTCCTGCCCACTCGGCATACGCGCTGGCGTCACGGTGTGAAATATGAATTGCCGGATGGTCGGGTAACTTTTTGATATTCGAATCCGGGCCGAACGGGTGACGCCAATCGGCGCCGTCGACGCGGTACCACCATTCCAGCCCCAGCACGGTTTCACCCTTTCCGACGTAGCGTTTTCGTTTGTAGGGAGGAATCAGTAGCCAGAATACAAAGGACCATCCAAAGGCTTCAGCCTCCGTTTGATACTGCGTTGCCTTTACAAAGGCTTGAAAGTCGCTGTTGCTAACCGTGTGTACATCGATATAAAAGGGGTCCACCTGTGTTTCCCGAATCGGACCTTCGCCATCGGCCTCAAACCCGTGGGGATAATCGGTACCCATCTGAAACGACAGAGTCTCGATAAGCGCCATGGATTCGGTTGAACCACGACGAACGCGTTCGAACGCGGGGCCCGCAGAGGTCCTTTCGGGTACGTTTCCGCCGCTGGGGGCACAACAACTGGATCCTGACATAAGCTAACCGAGTCAATTTAGGGTTTCTGATGGGATGGCATTATGTGCCTATGTCCGCATGTTTTCAAGGGTGAGAAATTTTGATAGCCAGTACGATGGTTTTCGTTCGCACTCGAGAAATTCTGTTAATTCCCTCTGTATGAGTTGTAAGTCTTTTAGTTTAAGAGGTTAGGGATTCTTCTGAGTGTGGTTCTGTTGCAAAAGGAGCTGGATTTCGTGAGCATCGAGGAGGTGCTGATCGTTCAGGCTTAACTCCTGCTAATGAGAGAGTGGAAATGAACATGAATAGATTTTGACCGCACACCGCCCGTAAACCCAAACCGCCCACGAGCCACGAAGTTGTTCGTTGGTGATGTGATGGAGAGTACGCGCAGATCAGCATGGCGGTGTCGTGGTCTGTTTTTTGTCGCCGCCGGAGCCGGGCCGGATTGTCCTACCTACCTCTGCTCGCCTGTCCGCCCGGGACCGGCGGCGACGTTTTGCTTTACGCACTCGCGAGCTAAGCACTTGATATTGTTCGGTCATTCTCCCACGATGTCGGGCCACGTTTGATATGAACTGGACGCATCGTGATCGACGTAAAAAATATTTCAAAAACCTTTCGTGTACACAAAAAAGAGCCCGGGCTACGTGGCTCGTTGCGCGCGCTCTTCGCACGTAAGTGGGTCGAAAAACACGCGCTCCGCGACGTGTCTCTACAGGTCAAGGAAGGCGAAATCCTTGGTCTGCTGGGCGCGAACGGCGCGGGTAAAACGACACTGGTGAAAATCCTTGCTGGGATCATCCATCCCAGCAAGGGGACGGTTTCCGTGTTGGGGCATGAGCCGTGGCGACGCCACAATGAATTTCGCCGTCACATCGCTCTGATTATGGGGCAAAAAGCGCAACTCTGGTGGGACCTGCCCGCCGCGGACTGCTTTCTTCTGCTTCGTGAAATCTATCAGGTTCCGAAACCGCAATTCGACGCCACACTTGCTGATCTGGCGACGAAGCTTGATGTGAGCGATCTCCTGACGACGCAGATTCGCCGGTTGAGTCTGGGCGAACGCATGAAAATGGAGCTCATCGCCACGTTGTTACATCGTCCGAAAGTTCTTTTTCTCGATGAGCCAACCATTGGGTTGGATTTCACCGCGCAACGCGCCATGCGTGCGTTCATTCTCGACTACCAGCGCGAACACCGACCCGCGATGATCCTAACGTCCCATTATATGGAGGACATTCAGAATCTTTGCCAACGTATCGCGATATTGCGTGAAGGCTCGATCGTGTATGACGGCCCGCTGGAGGAAATTACATCAAAGTACGCCCGCCACAAAATCGTGTCGGCGCAGATTAAGGATCCGGGAGCCAATGATGCCCCCGCGCCGTCGGTTATCCCGCCGTCCATTGGCGAGGTGGTTTCGCT
>JAPKCZ010000015.1 GCA_028822745.1 Kiritimatiellia bacterium
GCGAAACACAAAGCGACCGTCGAGGTGTTGGATGAATTGAAGCGCGTAGGCTTCCGTCACGCCACGGCCGCCGGTGTTTCCATTGGCTTGGTCGACATGATTATTCCGCCTGAAAAGGAAGAAATGGTTAAGGCGGCGCGTGAAAACGTTGCCGGCGTTGAAAAACAGTATAAGAATGGTGTCATCACGGAAGGGGAGCGTTACAACAAGATCGTCGATATCTGGACGCACGCCACCGATGAAATTTCAAACGCGATGTATCGTCGCATTGAGGAAAATGCCGATAGTTCAGAGATGAATCCTGTCTACATGATGGTTGACTCCAAAGCGCGTGGTAGTCGTCAGCAGATTCGCCAGTTGGCGGGTATGCGAGGACTGATGGCCAAGCCTTCCGGTGAAATTATCGAAAAGCCGATTATCTCGAACTTCCGCGAAGGGCTGAGCGTGCTCGAGTACTTTATTAGTACGCATGGAGCACGTAAGGGTCTCGCCGATACCGCACTCAAAACCGCTGATGCTGGTTACTTGACCCGAAAATTGGTCGACGTTGCGCAGGACGTTATCGTCACTGAGCAGGACTGCAATACGGTCAACGGAATCGAAGCGACGGCAATTGCCGAAGGCGACGAAGTTCTCGTTTCGCTGACGTCACGCATCCTTGGCCGAACAGCCGTTGATGATATTCGTGATCCTCTAGATCAAAACAAGGTCGTGGTTGCGGCCTCGAGTATGATCGACGAAGGCATCTGCGAACAAATTGAGCGACTGAGTATCGACCGCGTCATGGTTCGAAGCGTTTTGACCTGTGAATCTCGCCGCGGCATTTGTGCAAAATGCTACGGTCGTGATTTGTCAACGGGCAAGCCTGTCGAAATCGGTACTGCCGCCGGTATTGTTGCTGCGCAGTCCATCGGTGAGCCGGGAACCCAGTTGACCATGCGTACCTTCCACATCGGCGGTACCGCAAGCGCGGTCTTCAAACAGCCTAGCGTCAGCGTTAAGCAGGGCGGTCTGGTCCGTTACCACGATTTGCGTACGGTTCTTAACAGTAAGGGCGACTACGTCGTGTTGAATAAGAACGGTGCCATTTCGATGCACGATAAGACCGGTCACGAACTGGAACGCTACACCATGCCCATGGGTGCCTTGATTCATTTCGAGGACGGATCCATGATTGGTGCTGGAAAATGTCTGGCCGAGTGGGATCCTTACAGTGTTCCGGTTCTTGCAGAGCAGGAAGGTGTTGTCGGATTCCATGACTTCGTCGAAAACGTTTCCGTTAAGAAGGAAATCGATGAAGGCTCCGGGCTTGAAGGAACTGTTGTTCTTGAAACCAAGGAAGACCTGCATCCGCAGATTATCGTTCAGAACGAAGCGAGTGGCGAAGTCCTCGGGTTCTACAGTATTCCGGCTGGCGCACATGTCATCGTTAAGAAGGGTCAGCAGGTGTTTCCTGGCGAGACCTTGGCAAAGACGCCGCGCAAGGAATCCAAGACCAAGGACATCACCGGTGGTTTGCCGCGTGTGGCCGAATTATTCGAAGCACGTCAACCCAAGGATGCCGCTGAGATCGCCAAGATCGAAGGCGTTGTCGACTTCGGCGAAAATCAGCGCGGTCGACGCTGCTTGATTATTCGTGATGAAACGACGGATGGTACGGAAGAGCACTTGATTCCGATGGGTAAACACATCGTTGTGTTCAAAGGCGATCGCGTCCGTAAAGGTCAGCAGTTGACGGAAGGTCCTGTCGTTCCTCAAGAAATTCTTGAGGTCTGCGGTCCCGTTGAGTTGCAGGGCTACCTGGTTGACGAAGTTCAGCAGGTCTACCGTCTGCAGGGCGTGGAAATCAACGACAAGCACATCGAGACGATTGTACGCCAGATGTTGCGCAAGGTTACGGTGAGCAACCCCGGGGACACTGAGTTCTTGTGGGGCGAGCAGGTCACTAAGCAACGTTTCGTTGAAGTCAATGAGGACGCCTTGAATGAAGGCAAACGTCCCGCTGAGGCCACACCCGCACTGTTGGGTATAACCAAGGCCTCTTTGGAGACGGACAGCTTCATTTCGGCTGCTTCTTTCCAGGACACGACGCGTGTGCTGACCGATGCGGCAACGCTCGGCCGAGTGGACAAATTGCGTGGATTCAAGGAAAACGTCATTATGGGGCACCTGATACCAGGTGGTACTGGGTTCCCAATGCATCGCAATATCAAGCTCGTTCCGTTGGCCGAACCGCTCGACGATGCCGAATTGGCGACCATGGCGGTCGAAACGGCCGAGGCAGAAAAAAAGTTACAAGATATTCTGGGATAAGCTTGCATGAGGGGTTGAAGAGCGTTAATCTTCGGCTCCTTTTTTTTCAATCAGAGGACGAAACACTATGCCGACAATTAATCAATTAGTGCGCCACGGACGAAGTGCGCAACGCCGGAAAACAAAGTCTCCGGCACTCAAGGGATGCCCGCAGCGACGCGGCGTTTGTTTGTCTGTTAAGACACAAACACCCAAGAAGCCGAACTCCGCGTTGCGGAAAGTCGCACGTGTCCGTTTGACAACGGGTTACGAAGTGACAGCCTACATTGGTGGTGTCGGTCACAACCTGCAGGAGCATAGTGTTGTTCTTGTACGTGGTGGACGTGTAGCTGACTTACCTGGCGTACGTTACCACATTGTGCGTGGTGCACTTGACAGTTTGGCCGTAGCCGGCCGTAGACGCGGGCGCTCAAAGTATGGCGCCAAGAAACCAGCGAAGGGCGAGTAGGCTGACCCATGGCAAGAAGACATAAAGCTGAAAAACGGAAAATTATTCCCGATGCGCGTTACAACAGTGAACTGTTGTCCCGCTTAATCTGTTACGTTATGCGTGACGGCAAGAAAACTGCCGCGCAGCGTATTGTGTATGGTGCACTCGATCAAATCACGGCCAAAGTGACAGATGAAGATGCATTGACGGTCATGACGAAGGCCTTGGAGAACATTAAGCCACGCGTCGAGGTTCGATCACGCCGTGTTGGTGGTTCCACCTATCAGGTGCCTGTTGAAGTGAATCGAAATCGCCAGATGGCTTTGGCCATGCGTTGGTTGGTTCAATTTTCGCATTCACGTAAAGGTATTGCGATGGAGCGTGCCATGGCCGCTGAACTTCTGGATGCTTACAAGAATCAAGGCAACGCCGTGCGTAAGCGTGAAGAAACTCACCGTATGGCACAAGCAAACCGGGCATTCGCCCATTATGCTTGGTAATCATTTATATTAGATTCCACAACATTCTATAACGTTAAGAATTAAGATCATGGTAAGCGTTTTGCAACAATCTAAGCACAGCCAAGCAGGAAAGGGAAATGGGGCCACCGGCACCGATGACCCTCGCCTCAAGCGCGTGCGTAATATTGGCATTATTGCCCATATTGATGCCGGCAAAACTACCACGACAGAGCGTATGCTGTTTTATGCTGGTAGTGTGCATAAAATGGGTGAAGTGCATGACGGTACTGCCGTTATGGATTGGATGGACCAGGAGCGCGAACGTGGTATTACCATCACAAGCGCTGCGATCACCTGTCAGTGGGATAATCACCAGATCAACATTATTGACACACCTGGCCACGTTGACTTCACGATCGAAGTTGAGCGCTCGCTTCGTGTTTTAGATGGTGCCGTTGGTGTTTTCTGTGGGGTAGGGGGCGTTCAACCGCAATCCGAGACCGTCTGGAAGCAGGCCAACCGTTATGGGGTTCCTCGTGTGGCCTACATCAACAAGATGGACCGTATGGGAGCCGACTTCGAGCGCGTCGTTATGGATATCGAAGCGAAGCTCGATTCTGTTCCTGTCGTCGTCTGCATGCCTGTTGGTGCAGAAGATTCTTTCTCTGGCATTATAGATTTGGTCAATATGCAGGCCATCCGGTTTGATGAATCCAGCTTAGGGGCAAAGATCAACCTTGAGGCTATTCCTGCAGAGCTGGCCGCTCACGCCGAAAAGGCGCGTGCGGCTTTGATTGAAAAAGTGGCTGAATTTGATGACGCCCTTCTTAACGCGTTCTTGGAGTCCGCTGATGTGCCTGTCGACGTGCTGAAAGCCGCCATTCGCCGTGCGACGGTCTCTGGTGGCGTTGTTCCTGTTCTTTGTGGTTCCTCGCTGAAGAATAAGGGCGTTCAGCAGTTGCTTGACGCCGTGACCGCCTATTTGCCGTCGCCGCTTGATGTTCGCGTCATCGAAGGTGAAGATCCCAAGACGAACGCTCCGGTTCGCCGCGACCCTTCGAGTAACGAACCGCTTAGCGCACTGGCGTTCAAAGTTGCCAGCGATCCCTATGTCGGGCGCCTTGTCTTTACCCGTGTTTATTCCGGCCGGTTGAAAAAGGGTCAAAGTTTCTATAATCCGCGTACCAAACAACGTTCCCGTGTGACGGGGCTCGTTCGGCTCAGCGCCAATCAGCGCGAAGATATCGACGAGTTGCAGGCCGGTGAAATCGGTGCTGTGGTTGGCGCAAAGACCCTGACAACGGGTGACACGCTCTGCGCCGAAAACGCACAGATTGAATTGATGCGTATTAATTTCCCCGAACCCGTCATGTTCATGGCTGTTGAACCCAAATCACGAACCGATCGCGATAGCCTCGATCTGGCATTGGCGAGCATGGCTTCCGAAGATCCGACATGCCACGTGCGTAAGGATGAAGAAACGGGCCAGACGATCTTGAGTGGCATGGGCGAATTGCATCTTGAGGTTTTGGTTGACCGCATGATGCGTGAGTACAACGTCGAAGCCAATACCGGCAAACCCATGGTGGCATACCACGAAACCGCTATGAGTGACGGCACGGCGAGCCACGTGTTCGACCGTGAATTCAATGGCAGTCGCCAAACCGCAGGTGTCACTCTGTCGCTTTCCCCATTGGCGCGTAAGGCGGGAACAAAAATCGACGTGACCTGTTCCTCTGCAACGATTCCGAAGGATTTCCTTAAAGCTGTCCGTGAAGGCGTCAATGACGGTCTGTTTACTGGCGTCCTCGCACGTTACCCCGTAACGGATGTTGAGGTGCGTGTCACGACGATGGACGTGGATCCTGAATTTTCCACCGAGGCCGCTTTTCGTACGGCTGCGGTCCTTGCTTTCCGTGATGCCTTTATGAAGGCATCTCCTGAACTTCTTGAACCGATTATGGCGTTGGAAATTGTAACGCCAGCAGAATCGATGGGGGAGGTGATGGGTGACCTGAACTCGCGTCGCGGCAAAGTTGTCGAAATGGATGCACGTGAGGATTCACAGATCATTCACGCCCGGGTCCCCTTGGCAGAACTTTTTGGATATTCTACGGCGATTCGTTCGCTTACTCGCGGCCGGGCCAGTTATACGCTGGAGCCGGAATCACTTGATGTTGTTCCCAAAGGGCTTAAGGACGAGCTACTAAGCAGATAGGTAAACCATGGACGGGCAGTGTATTAGAATTAGGTTACAGGCGTACGATCACAGAGTGCTCGATTCCGCCGTCGAAGACATCATCGATACCGCACGCGGTACAGGTGCACGTGTTGTTGGACCAACACCGTTGCCAACGCGTATTCAGCGTTTTACAGTTAACCGTAGTCCCCATGTTGACAAAAAGTCGATGGACCAATTCGAAATGCGAACGCACAAGCGTTTGCTGGATATCGTTGAACCGACAGCAAAGACCGTGGATGAGTTGAAGAAGCTCAATCTGCCTGCCGGTGTGGACATAACTATTAAGATCTGAGTGTAGAATTATGCAAGGGCTATTAGGAATAAAGCGTGGGATGACGCAGGTGTACGATGACGCGGGTCACCGTGTCGCCGTCACGGTGTTGGAAGCAGGTCCCTGTGTTGTAACACAGGTAAAGACCAAGGAGTGCGATGGCTACGAAGCATCACAGCTCGGCTTCATTGCACAGAAAGCGCATCGCATGACCAAACCGATGTTGGGCCACTTTGCCAAGGCAGGTGCGGATCCCCATCGTTGTGTTGCAGAATTCACCAGCCCCGACGAGGCCAAGGCCGGTGATACGGTCACGGTCGGCATGTTGGAAGGCGTGAGCTATGTTGATATTGCTGCGAAAACAAAGGGCCGCGGTTTTGCTGGTGTCTTGAAGCGCCACGATATGAAAGGCGGCCGGATGACCCACGGTGGTCACTCCAAACGTCGTCCGGGTTCCATCGGGCAGTGTTCGTATCCGGCAAATGTTGCAAAAGGAAAGCGTATGCCTGGGCATATGGGTAACGTTCGTGTGACCTGCCAGAATCTGCGTGTGGTGAGTATTGATCCTGAAAAGAATCTCTTGCTTGTCTGTGGCGCCGTTCCGGGTCCAAGAGGCGCGGTCGTTGAAATTCGTAAAGCGTTGAAAAAGGTAGGAAAGTAGACCATGAGCGCTATACCAGTTGTTAATCAAGATGGCACTTCTGCGGGAACGTACGAAGTGAGTGATGCACTCCTTATTAAAGATAAGGGTCAGCGCGTGTTGTTGGACAGTGTGCTGGGTTACCAGGCCGCACAGCGTGCAGGCACCGCGTGTACCAAGTCTAAAGGTGAAGTGGCCGGCAGCAACGCCAAGCCATGGAAGCAGAAGGGCACCGGTCGTGCTCGTGCGGGTTATCGCCAGTCTCCTATCTGGCGTGGTGGTTCGGTCGTTTTTGGACCGAAGCCACGTAGCTACAAAGTGCAGCAGAACAAGAAAGCACGTCAGCTCGCTTATCGTCGTGCGCTCTCTGATGCAATATTCGGCGAAGCCGTACGTGTGATGGACGCTTTTTCAGTTCCGGATGGAAAGACAAAGCAGTTCGCCGCGGTCGTCAACGCGCTCGATATCAAGAAGCACGCGTTATTCATTGTTGCTGAGCCTGATGAGGCCACGTTCCTCGCCGCACGTAACTTGTCCAATGTCGAAATTATGCGCGCTCACGATGTTCATCCTTACCACCTCGTACGTTACAAGACTGTGATTGCAACCCGTGAAGGTATGGATCAGTTGGTCGCACGCTTAGGCGCTGAAGTCAGTGAGGTGGCAGCATGAAGAGTAACCGAATCGTCATTCAGGAAATTCAGTTTACAGAAAAGTCCGCCGTTCTCAGCGAGGATGGCAGCAAGTACTTTTTCAAAGTAGAGCCCTCCGCTAACAAGCTGGAGATCAAAGCTGCTGTTGAGCAGTTGTACAAAGTCAAGGTAAGCGACGTGAATACGATGCGCTGTCGCGGTAAGATGACACGTAAGCGGACCGCTACACCTGGCCGAACTTCCGATTGGAAGCGTGCTGTGGTGACGTTGCAGGAAGGACATGTGATCGACGCGGCTTAAACCGTTTTGAGAACTGATTAAAATGCCAATTAAAAAATACAAACCAACCACGCCAGGACGTCGGAACGCGTCGGTTTCCACATTTGAGGAAATCACAAAAACCACTCCCGAGCGTAGCCTACTTGAAGCAAATCCACATCGTGCTGGACGAAGCTCGTCAGGACGTATTTCCGTACGTCATCGTGGGGGCGGACACAAGCGTCGTTTCCGCATCATCGATTTCCGTCGTAACAAGACCGGCATACCTGCCAAGGTAGCGTCGATTGAGTACGATCCGAACCGATCCGCAAACATCGCCCTACTGCATTATGTGGATGGCGAAAAGCGATATATTCTCGCGCCGAAGGGTCTTGAGGTCGGTACCATGCTTATGTCTGGTCCTGACGCAGAACCGATCGTCGGCAACGCGCTTCCCTTGGAAAAGATTCCTCTTGGATTGAACATCCATAACATGGAATTGGTGCCGGGTAGCGGCGCCAAGATTGTTCGATCCGCTGGTGTGGGCGCAACGTTGATGTCACGTGAAGGTCGCTTTGCACAGATCAAGTTGCCTTCTGGCGAAATACGTATTTTCGACGTTCGATGCTTGGCCACGATTGGCCTGGTCGGCAATTCGGATCACGGCAGTATTCGTCTGGGTAAAGCGGGCCGCAAGCGTTGGTTGGGTATTCGCCCGACTGTTCGTGGTGTTGCCATGAACCCGGTCGACCATCCAATGGGTGGTGGCGAAGGCCGCACCTCTGGTGGCGGACATCCTGTATCACCATGGTCGTAGTTGGCGAAGGGCGGTAAAACCCGCTCTAGGAGTAAGCCTTCGAACAAGTTTATCTTAAAGCGGAGAAAGTAACACATGCCACGATCGCTAAAAAAGGGACCATTCGTCGACGAGAAGTTGCTCAAAAAAGTTGAGCGCATGAACGCGTCGGGCGATCGTCGTCCCATCAAAACATGGTCCCGTCGTTCGATGATTATTCCTGACTTTGTCGGGCACACGCTGGCTATCCATAATGGCCGTCAGCATATTTCGATTTTTGTCACAGAGAACATGGTGGGGCATCGCCTGGGTGAGTTTGCCCCGACGCGCACTTTCCGCCGCCATGGCATGTCGACAGACAAAACGGCACGACTTAAGTAATTGAGGTTTTAGGAATGGACGTAACCGCAAAAACAAAATTCGCACGCATGTCGCCTTCCAAGGCGCGTGACTTGACGGCTCGCATTAAGGGCTTGCCGGTCAGTGAAGCATTGAGCATCACTGAATTCAGTAACCGCAAAGCGGCTAATTTGATTGGTAAGACACTCAAGTCCGCGATCGCTAATGCAGAGCATAATAACGATCTAGACACTGAGAAGCTTCGTGTAAAGAGTGCTGTGATTGACGGCGGACCAAAGATGAGCCGCTATTGGGCACGTGCGCGTGGCATGGTTCGCAAGATATCGAAGCCAATGTGCCATATCACGATCGTATTGACAGATGAAAGCGGAGCGCCTTCGCGAGCTGAAAAAGCAGCGGCAAAAAAGGCAAGCGCGTAATAACCCACATTTAGGTATGTGTAGGAGGCTATTTTGGGACAAAAAGTAAATCCAATTGGAATGCGGGTGACCGTCGAGAAGGACTGGCGTTCGCGTTGGTTCAGCCGTAAGAAAGACTTCGGAACGGTTCTCATTGAGGATCTCGCCATCCGTGATCGTGTGAAAAAGGGCTTGGAAAATGCCGCTGTATCCGACGTGATCATTGAGCGTTATGCCAACCGTGTTCGTGTCAACATCCACAGTGCGCGTCCGGGTGTTATCATTGGTCGGAAAGGCCAGGATATCGAAAAGATTCGTACCGACCTCTCCACCATGACAGGCAAAGAGATTTACGTTGAAATTCACGAGGTGAAAAGCCCTGATACCAATGCACAGTTGGTTGCAGAAAATATCTGCTCGCAGCTTGAACGCCGGGTTTCCTTCCGTCGTGCGATGAAACGCGCTATGAAGGTGGCTATGGACATGGGCGTCATGGGGATCAAGGTTCGTGCAAGTGGCCGACTAGGTGGCGCGGAACTATCCCGCGTTGAATGGTACAAAGAAGGTACGGTTCCGCTACACACTTTACGTGCAAATATCAGTTATGGATTTGCAGAAGCCTCCACGACGGCCGGCCGTATTGGCCTGAAGGTCTGGATCTGCAAGCCGAGGGAAGAGCCAAAAGCTCCCCGTGGGAAAGGTCGAAAGTAATGCCATTAATGCCAAAACGTGTTAAGCACCGTAAAGTGCAGCGCGGCAAACGCCGGGGTACGGCGCAGACCGGTAATCAACTCAGTTTCGGTTCCTATGGACTGAAAGCGCTGGGGAATGGCTGGATCAAAAGCACACAAATTGAGGCGTGTCGTATTGTTATTAACCGACACATGAAACGTAAGGGAAAACTTTGGATTCGAATTTTTCCGGATAAACCGATCACGCAAAAGCCAATCGAAGTTCGAATGGGTAAAGGTAAAGGTAACCCTGAGTTTTGGGTTGCTGTCGCCAAACCTGGTTTGATTCTGTTCGAAATTGACGGCGTGCCACCCCATGTTGCAACAGAAGCGCTGCGTCTGGCAGATCGAAAACTGGCAATCCCGACCAAACTCGTCTCCCGGGACGACATGTAAGTGCCAATGGCACATACGAGAAAGAAGTAGATGAAATCGGCTCAACTGAGAGAACAGACGGAAGAAGAATTACAAGAGGCGTGCCGCTCGACGCACCATGCCATGCTTAATTTTAAGGCCCAAAAGGGCATCGGCGAAGCCGTCGACCATCCGTTAAAAATTAGGGCGTTGCGTCGCGACCTTGCTAGGATCAAAACGATTATGAAGGAACGGGGTATTCGCGAAAATGTCTGAAGAAACAAACACAGCTCCAGAAGTCAAGGCTCGTAAAGGCCGACGTGGTGAAGTCATCAGCAAGAGCGGCGATAAGAGCATCGTTGTCCAGGTGGAACGCCGTAAACAACATCCCGTTTACGGGAAAGTGATTCGCATGCGTCGTAAATTTCATGTCCATGACGAAAAGAATGAAGCCAAAGTTGGCGATCATGTCCGTATCGTTGAGTGCCGACCCATTAGCCGCTTAAAGCGTTTTCGCCTTGCTGCTATTGAGCGGACGGCCTAGACCATTTTCAATTGAGGCAAACGTAATGATTCAAGAAGAAACTCAACTATTGGTAGCGGATAACTCTGGCGCGAAACGCGTCCAGTGCTTTCGTGTCCTTGGGCAGCGTAAGCAATATGCCTACGTTGGTGATATTATTAAAGTCGCAGTGAAAGAGGCCCAGCCTAATGGCTTGGTCAAAAAGGGTCAGGTATGTGACGCCCTTGTTGTTCGTACACGTCACGCATTGCGTCGCCAGGATGGTTCACATCTTCGATTCGATAACAACGCCGTTGTTATTCTCGATGCGAATCAGAATCCAATTGGTTCCCGCATTTTTGGCCCGGTTGCTCGTGAGCTCCGTGAAAAGAATTATATGAAAGTTGTATCGCTCGCTCCAGAAGTGCTCTAAGCACGTCGGCGAGAAGGAAGAGGACGACCATGGCTGCATCAAGAATCCGTAAGGATGACACAGTGATTTGTATCGCGGGATCCCAACGCGGTAAAACCGGAAAAGTGCTTGAGATTGATCGAGGCCGCGAACGCGCTCTTGTCGAAGGTCTTAACATCGTAAAGAAGACGCTCAAACGTACGAATGAAACGCCTCAGGGCGGTATTGTTGAAGTGGAGGCGCCAATGGCGCTGTCGAATTTGATGCCATACGATCCTGAAGCCAAGAAGGGTGTTCGGATTCGAAGCGAACGTAAGGATGGGCGTCCGGTCAGAGCCAGTGCGGCTTCTGGCTCGGCACATAAGTTTTGATTAGTCAGGAAACGGTAAAATGACAACGTTGAGAGAAACATACAAAAGCACAATCGTTCCAAAACTCAAGAATGACTTGGGTCTTAAGAACGTGAACCAGGTGCCCAAGATCGAGAAGGTTGTGATTAACATGGGCTTCGGCGTCATGGATAAGAACTCCGTCGCGACACATGTCACAGAGTTGACGACAATTGCAGGACAGAAGCCAGCCATGATGAAAGCACGTAAGAGTGTTTCCAACTTTAAGCTGCGCGAAGGCATGCTGATCGGCGCCAAGGTCACACTGCGTGGCCCAAGAATGTATGAATTTCTTGAACGCCTGATTAACGCCAGTTTGCCGCGGATCCGCGACTTTCGTGGCGTTTCCGGTACGTCGTTTGATGCTCAAGGAAATTACACGATCGGGATTAATGATCAATCCATCTTTGCGGAATTGGATCCGGATAAGATTTCGCAGACACAAGGCATGGATATCACCATTGTCACGTCTACTCACAGTAAGAAGGAAACCCGCCAGCTCCTGTTGGAGATGGGGATGCCCTTCGCAGATAAAGATAAATAACGGAGGGTCTGAGGTGGCTAAAAAGGCTCTAGTAATAAAGTCGGAACGCGAACCCAAATTTGCGGTCCGCAAGTACAATCGATGCAAGCGTTGCGGGCGTTCCCGTGCGTACATTCGCAAGTTTCACGTTTGCCGCATTTGTTTTCGTGAGTTAGCAACCACGGGCCAAATTCCCGGTGTCATTAAAGCAAGTTGGTAATGCGGCTCAGGGCTGCGTAGGCAGTCCGTTGGAGTGAAGGAAAAGTAAAAACATGAGTATGTCTGATCCCGTCGCGGATATGTTAACTAGAATTCGTAATGCACATATGGCTGCATTGGAGAAGGTTGACATTCCTCATTCGAAGTTGAAGGGCGAAATTGCCCGAGTGCTCAAGCGTGAAGGCTATATATTGGACTTCGCGATTGAAGGTGGTAAACGCACCTTGCGTGTTTTTCTGAAGTACTCAAATGATCTTGAACCTGTCATTCGCGGGATTAAGCGGGTTAGTCGGCCCGGACGTCGCGTTTTCGTAAACGCAGAGGATCTGCCACGAGTATTGAGTGGTTTGGGTACTGCGATCCTGAGTACATCATCGGGACTTATGACGGATAAAGAAGCTAGAAAGCAGCACGTTGGCGGCGAAGTCATCTGCTCCGTGTGGTAGAAACGCGCTAGACGCGTTCCATGTGAACGGGAAATTTAAAAATGTCACGTATAGGTAAAATTCCAGTCAGTATTCCTTCCGGTGTCGATGTGCGCGTAGAAAGCGGATCCGTCATCACCAAGGGTTCCAAAGGCGAGCTTAGCTTTGCCATTCCTGAAGAAATCAGTGTCGACGTCGCGGATGGCGCGGTTTCCGTCAGCGCGGTTTCAACCGGAAAACAGGTTCGTGCTTTCCATGGCCTGACGCGTAGTTTGATTGCCAACATGGTCGAAGGCGTTTCGAACGGCTTCAGCAAAGTTTTGCTGATCGAAGGCGTTGGATTTCGCGCGGCCATTCAGGGCGCAAACGTGACGTTGTCGTTGGGCTTTGCAAGTCCGATTTTGTACGTTGCTCCAGACACGGTGAGCGTTACCGAAGAGGGGGGCACGCGTATTACGATCAGCGGCATTGATAAACAACAGGTTGGCTTGGTGGCTTCCCGAATCCGCTCGTATTTCCCTGTCGAACCGTACAAGGGTAAGGGCATTCGCTATAGCGATGAAGTCGTGAAGCGGAAAGTCGGCAAGACCGTCGCTTAGGGCGGCCACACGAATAATATTCAGTTTGGAGAGATAGCGTTATGAGACATGGACAAAGTCGTAAAGATGCACGTGCCGCACGTCATACTAGAATACGCCGAAAAATTCAAGGCACCGCGGAGCGTCCGCGTATGGCCATTTCGTTTTCGAATAAGCACACCAATGTGCAATTCATAAACGATGATGAACAGCGCACGCTGGTCGGCGCCACCACGAAAGGTGGCGACTTTGCAAAAGGCATAGCTGGCGCAGAAGCGCTGGGTAAGCTCGTCGCAGAGAAAGCGACAGGCGCCGGAATTAAGGCTGCTGTCGTTGACCGTGGCGGATTTCGATATCACGGCCGATTGAAGGCCATCGTAGAATCAGCGAACCGTGCAGGATTGGCCGTGGGTGCTTTGTCAAAAAGTGAAACGGTTAGCAATGACGCGGATAACAACGACGTAGAAGCGTAAAGTGTCGGCGAAACGCCGACGCGACGAGGAGACGCAGTGAGAGAACAGAACAAAAAATCCGACAAAGGCGACTTGGAAGAGCGAATCGTTATGGTGAACCGCTGTTCCAAAGTGGTCAAGGGTGGTCGACGATTCAGCTTTAGCGCAGTTGTCGTTGTTGGTGACAAGGCCGGGCGCGTCGGATACGGATTCGGCAAAGCAAATGAAGTTCCAGACGCCATTCGCAAAGGTGGCGAAATTGCCCGCCGTAACATGATCACGGTTACAATGAACGATACGACGATTCCGCATGAAGTCACGGGTGGATTCGATGGTGGCAAGGTATTGCTTCGCCCAGCAGCCCCAGGTACGGGTGTTATCGCTGGTGGTGGAATGCGTGCTGTGCTCGAAGTTGCTGGTGTACGCGATATTCTTGGCAAATCACTGGGCAGCTCAAATCGATTGAATGTGGTTAAGGCCACAATTCAAGCGTTGGCGGGACTGCGTTCACGTGAAGTTATTTATGCTGGCCGCGGGATACCCGCGTAACTCTATTTTCCGAAAGGTGACATCATGGAATTGGAATCACTAAAACCTATCCCCGGTGCGCGGCATCGGCGAAAGCGCCTGGGCTCTGGCCCCGGTTCCGGTACTGGGAAAACGTGCGGCAAAGGCCACAAGGGGCAAATGGCCCGCAAAGGTGGTAAGCACAAGGTAGGCTTCGAAGGGGGACAGATGCGTCTGGTCCGCCGAATTCCGAAGCGTGGTTTTAACAACTATACCCGCAAAGAGATTGCACCCGTAAACCTGACTTCGCTATCGATGTTTCCAGATGGCAGTGAAGTGACCAATGCGCTACTCCGTGAAAGCGGTCTGGTGAATGGCAATTGGGATGGTATCAAAATTCTTGGTCGTGGTGAAATTGATCGCAAGCTTACTGTAAAAGCGTACGCGTTCAGTGCATCCGCACGTGCTAAGATTGAGGCCGCTGGCGGCGTCTGCGAAGTCGTGGACGATTAATGATATCCGCATTTGCTAATTGCCTAAAGATTCCGGAACTACGAAATCGCATCTTCTTCACGATGGGGATGGTTTTCGTTTCCAGGATCATCTGCGCTGTACCAACGCCCGGTGTTAACGCTGCCGAATTGGAGCGCGCCATCACGGCCGCTCAGCAAAAGACCGGCGGCGGGATTTTAGGCTGGTTGGATCTGTTCGCAGGAGGTGCCTTGAGCCGCTGCGCGGTGGGTGCCTTGACGATTTGGCCTTATATTAGTGCATCCATCATCATCCAGTTGATGACGGCCATTATTCCTACCTTGGAGCGCCTCCAGCAGGAGGGTGAGACAGGACGCCAAAAAATCACGCAATATACGCGTTACCTGACCCTCGCTATTTGCTGCGTCCAAGGTCTTTTTCTCGCAATTAGTCTCGAGAATTATGCTCAGCTTGGTTTCGATCGCCCGATCGTTATGAACCCAGGTTGGGGTTTCCGTCTATTGACGGTGCTCGCCCTAACAACGGCAACGATGTTGCTTATGTGGTTGGGGGAACAGATTACCGAACGCGGTCTTGGTAATGGTGTGTCACTCATCATCACCGTTAACATCGTGAGTAGCCTCCCGCAAGCGCTGGCGCAGGTTGTACAGATGAACAACGACCCGAACATTACACCTTTCCATTTTATCGCATTGGTGTTGATGATTTTCCTCGTTACAGCTGGGACAATTTTACTGACCCAGGGGCAGCGAAAAGTGCCGATCCATTCTGCCAAGCGCGTTGTGGGTAAGAAAGTCTATGGGGGACAGAACTCCTATATGCCGTTGCGTGTGAATTACGGTGGCGTCATGCCGATCATTTTCGCAGGCGCCATGCTGACATTTCCGACCATGCTGATTGGGCGCCTTCCGTGGGATTGGGCCGGGACATTTTCCCGCCTACTCGCGATGGGCGAACCCCTATATCTGGCCGCATATGCCGGCATGATCATGTTTTTCTCGTACTTCTGGGTCGCGACGCAATTTAACCCGCTTCGCATTGCTGATGATTTGAAGAAAAACAGCAGCTATGTGCCCGGCATACGACCAGGGCGACCAACGGCTGATTATTTGGATACAACGATGACGAAGGTTACTTTCTTCGGCGCGTTGTTCCTTACCGTTATCGCGGTTATTCCTGACGTACTTGGCGCAAAATTTGGGGTGCCTTGGCTCGTTGCATCATTCATGGGCGGAACCAGTTTGTTGATTATCGTGGCTGTTGTCCTCGATACGATGCGACAAGCTGAATCCCACCTTGTGATGCGTCACTACGATGGATTCCTTAATACAGGCCGTATTCGCGGACGCCGATAGACGTCTCTCTTAGCGCCATGCGCTTGCCCGCCTTCTTTTCGAGATGGTTTCATGATCAACATTAAGACAGCCGATGAGCTTGAGTGTATGCGTGCCAGTGGTCGCATTGCCGCAACGGTTCGCGATGCCGTGGCGGAACGCATTGTGTCAGGCGTCACGACGCTCGAATTGTCAGAATACGCTGGCGAGTTAATCAAGTCACACGATGCCGAAAGTGCCTTTCTCGGATATCACGGATACCCCGGCATTATCTGCTCATCGGTTAACGAGGTCGTGGTACACGGCATTCCCAATGACCGTCTCATCGAGACTGGCGATATTGTCAGTATCGATGTCGGCGTTCGATTCAATGGCTTCATTGGCGACACCGCCGCGACGGTCATGGTTGGTGTAACTGACCCAAAAGTTCTGAAACTTGTTGAAGTGACGCGATCTGCCTTGGCTAAGGGTATAGCCGCAGCCGTGGATGGAGCCCATTTGTCGGATGTTTCACACGCGATCGAACAAGAGGGTATCAAGGCCGGGTTTACGATTGTCCGAGAATTTGTCGGACATGGTGTCGGCCGTGAGATGCATGAAGAGCCCCAGATTCCGAATTTTGGTCCTCCGGGCAAGGGCCCAATTCTAAGAGCAGGCATGACGATGGCCATTGAGCCCATGATCAATATGGGCAAACCCGGTGTCAAGGTGCTAGATGATGAGTGGACCGTTGTCACACGAGATAATAAGTATTCAGCCCATTGCGAGCACACCATTGCTGTAACCGATGGCGCTGCTGAGATTTTAACGAAAGTGTAGCATGATGTTGCACGACGTGTTTTTTGGTCATTTTGTTGGTACAATTCCAAATGTTGACGTCAGCATTTGCGCAATTGTTGGAGTCAGAACGTAAAAGAATCACTTTGTGGTTTTTTTTTATGGACATTGTCTAGGCTAGAATCTATATTTTTTGCCTTTTGAATCCATGAAATAAGCAGGTCGAGTATGAAGGTCCGAAGTTCCGTAAGGCGAATTTGTGAGCATTG
>JAPKCZ010000312.1 GCA_028822745.1 Kiritimatiellia bacterium
CGTCTCAAACCGCTCTCAATCTGACATGTTTGAACCTGTTATTGCTATTGAAACAAGATGCGGCTTGGGCCGCACCGCTGATCTGGCGGTCCGAGCTTAGAAACGTCCTTACCCTGTATATGCGCCAGCAACGCATGACACTCGCCCAAGCTCAGGAAACAATTCGAAAGGCAGAGTCTTTTCTGCAGCGAACCGAGTTTGCTGTTCCTTCTGACTTGGTTCTTGAACTTACGGCTAACAAGGCGATCTCTGCATACGATGCGGAGTTTGTTGTTCTGGCTGAGCAGCTTGATGTCAGACTCGTCACATTCGACAAAGCCCTGCTTCGTCTGTTTCCTCGGCTTGCGGTGCATCCAGAAAAATTCTGATGCGACAGATGGTGCCGAAACAAAACAGGGCTCCCGGAACGATCCCTAGAAACAGAAAGGGCCCGCAACGATATGTTGCAGGCCCTTTTTTGCGTTTGGGTGCGCTTTAAACAGCGGCGCTGAGCGAGCCCTGGATAAAGACCATCACGAACAAGGCCACGGTTTCGACAACACCAATGGCGATTAGGTAGTTGCCGAAGCCCTGACCCGTTTCGGCGAGCGCATCGCAAGCGCCGGCACCAGCTTTGCCCTGCATCCACGCAGACATACCCATGGCTAAACCGCCCAAAATGCCCGCACCGATCAAAGCAGGGAATGCTTCGGGTACCTGAGCAGCTTTGACGATGGCGCCTTGCAGAATAAGACCGTAAATGGTCTGCGACAAAGGCGCACCAATGAACGCGACCAACAAAAAGGGTGCGGATTTATTTTGTGCATAGCAACGCTTCCACGCGCCAATACCAGCTGCGCCAGCTGCGCCGGTACCGAGAGCGGATCCCGCTGCGGCAAGGGCGAGAGCTGCGACGGCTCCAAAACGACCCATTGCGGGTCCCAATAATTCGACTTCTTGTCCCGTCATGTTTTTCTCCTTTAGGGGGATGTTTCTGTTATCTGCGATTTTCTGTGTAGCGGATTAAACGCGTGGCCCGACCATTGAATGCCGATATGACGCGAAAACTCCAAGGTATTTAAACGTACGCCATGGACAAGGACGCCCATCACGCAAAGTAAAATGTTTAAGCCGTGGCCTGCAAATAGAATCAGGGCGGCACCAAGCGCGGAAACCGGTCCAGTGATACCTTTGGCGAGTGCCATTTCGTTGAAGTTCATCGCGATGGCGAGTGACGCCATGCCGACGGCGTAGAGGCGAACGTACGAAACGACGTCGACGAAGTTGCCGATAACATCAAGGGGTAGCACGAAGTAGGTGTGGATTTCCCGCTTTATTTCTCGTTTCGTGTTCATGAACAGCAACACGAGAAGAAAGCCAACGATCAATGCCGCGTTGAACCAGAATGGCAATGCTTCGTATAAGATCATATTGCACGCCAAAGCATACATGCTCCAGGTCACCATGATCCAGCCAAGCTGGGCGAACGCCTTGGTGCTGTTCATGATCGTGAGTGCGTTCCATGCATGTGCGATGGTCAGATGAATCGATCCCAACAAGAAGCAGAGACGCATAGCGTTGTCACCGTCAGCAAGCCAATCGGATTTGGCGGCGTCAAGGAAGGCTGGCAAAAAGCGTGCCCCGAATAGATTGCCCGTGATTCCGCCCCAACAGATCACCACAGCACCCATGACATAGAGAAGTCGACAGAAACGGTCGGATAGCGAAGGGACTTTCTTCTGGAATATCCAGGCACCTACCAAAAGGGCGATACCAAAAGCGCCATCGATGCCACCCACTTGGAGCTTTTCGAGAGCGGCAGGCGTATCCTTTATACCGAAGAAGTTGCCAGTCAGGACTCCCCACGCGATGGTGCATACACTAAGCAGCTTCATCAGGGTAAACGGGGCTGAGGGGGCGGCAGGCATCTTTTTACGTGCATAGACGGTTAAGCCAAGAAAAAGTAAACCGTATCCACCGTCGCCAATGATCATGGCAAAAAAGATGCTGAAGAAAATCAGAAAGACCGAGCTGATATCCATTTCCTTATAACCTGGAAAAATACCGATCACATCGAAAACGCCTTTGATGGGCTTTACCCAGGCAGGGCGTCGAATGTAGGTTGGAACAGGATCATCTGGCGTAGGCTCCTCCGCTAGAATGGCCAAACCGTTCTGAGCAGCTCGCTTTTCGAGACCCGGTATCGCTTCGGCCGGGCAATACCCCTTTATGTAGGCGACCTGTTCCCCGTGCTGCGCCATTCCTGCTTCGGCTTCGAGAAAACGAAGTTCGTCTTGAAGTGTCTGTAGCCAACGTTCGATGATTCCCCTATGGGTCGACATTTCAGCCAGTTTCCAACCAAGCAGAGAATGTAGGTGCTCTACTTCGGCAATGTGCGCCTTAAGTGCCGTCAGTGACATCTCGGGTAAGTCGACGTCGACGGCATCCGTGATGGTGGGTTCGGACTGCGCGACGACCAAGCGATAGCGCGCGGTTTTTGATTCAGAAATTGTGAAAAGGTCTGCTTCACCGCTGATTGTGGCAGGGGTGCGCACGCTGTCTTTAATGAGACGAACATGAAGGCCGGTTTGGATAAGTTTCTGAATGCTCTCTGGGTCGAAGTCGCCGAGCGGGGTGATACGTTCGAATTCCTTTTCAGCAACGTCCCGTTCGTGTGCCAGACTTTTCTGCTTCGTGGCAAGGGCAAGCGTTTCGAGAACAGCGTCCCCGGCCACGTCGCTGACACGTTTGACCGTTGGCAGGGCTGACGTCGCTTTGGCCCGCGGATCTGGTGTAAGTTCCGAAAGGGCCTGTTTGGCGGCTTCGATGCGATCGCGATTTTTCTCGATCGCTTCATTGTCTGGGCGCACGCTGTCGACAACGTGTAGAACGCCAAGTGACTGCAGGGTCTCCACCGTCGCATGACGATCGCCCTGGTGGCAAAGCACCGCAAGTTTTTTCATTTTAACGATCATTGTGTCACTCTGAAAATGGAATAGGTCAACATTGGCTATACGTCCACGGATCGGCGTTTGGCGATTTTTCCGCGTGCAACAGCGGCGGTCTGTTCGTCACCCAAAAAGATGCGAATCACGCGAATGTGCTCACGGCAATTTGGGATTTTTACTTTTTCGAATAAGTTGACGCGCTGATTGGTCACGCGCAGTTCTTCTTGAATGCGTGAGCGTTGCTCCTCGAGCACTTCCCTTTCGATGCGCATGCGAATGAGCTCGCCCAGCGTGTCGGACGCATCATCTAACCATGCAGGCGTGGCATACATGTCGATCGGCGCGGCTTCAAGCTCGACCTTTTCGAGAACGGGGATCTCAACACCGGCGATGTTGCCTGATGACATAGTGACCTTACGCAGGACCAGCAGCGATTCGATATCAACGTGCGGCTCAGAAACCAGTTTCACCCACGTGTTGAGCCTCGCACGGCCATTGGCGTCACGTTCAAGAACGATTTCGATCTGGGCCGTGATGGTCTGGATCTCAACTTGGAGCTGCTGTTTTTTCAATTGAAGCATGGGCAGAAATCGTTCGTAGCGTTTCAGCGCTTCGCGCTGCGCTTTGAGCTCATTCTTCGTATGTTTTATTTTTTCTGCCATGAGCTTTCGATCGTCGGGCGGGTCTACGCGGCGGCCGTTGCGGTTTTTTTCTTCGGCCAAAACTGTTCGACCAACGACGTCGAAATGCCGGTTTCAATGGCGTCGAAACAATCGGCCAAGATTTTCCAGCACCGATCCAATGCTTCCTCAAGCGGAATGTTGACCGACAAG
>JAPKCZ010000313.1 GCA_028822745.1 Kiritimatiellia bacterium
CGCCCTTCGATGTTTCGGAACGGGGCCTGAAGCTGTTCGCCAAAGAGGTTCTGCCGGTGCTCCAGAGCTGGTGAAGGCATGCAGCATCGCGAGCTGCTAATTCTTCAAGCGCTCACCCGTTTCCGCATCCACTTTCACGGTTGCCTCGTAAGACGACAGTGCCGTAACCCTGTCGAAATACGTTTGAACATTAGCCGGCAGCGCCTCGCTCACCATACGGCGGTAGCCGCGCATGACGTAACAGATGCTCAAATCCACGGCGCTCATGGTTTCGCCCAGCAAATAGAACCGGTCCGACAGCGCAGCATCGAGAGCCGCGACGCAGGCCGTCGCCCGGCCCTTCATCTCTGCCACGACCGCGTCGATTTCCGGTTCGAACGCACGCCGATGGTTGACGATCTCACCGAGCGGGCGAGCGAAGGTCGCCTCTGCAAACCAACACCATTGCAGATAGTGAGCATAGGCCGGATCATCCTTGGTCGGCTGCAACCGCCCGTTGCCATGGCAATCCAATACGTACTGTATCATGGCGCCTGACTCGAACATAGTCATATCACCATCAACCATTACGGGTACCTTGCCCACAGGGTTCAAAGCCCGCCATTCCGGCGTGGCGCGGTATTCGGCAGCAAAGTTCACTGGCACGATCTCATAGGGTGCGGACAGTTCCTCGCACACCCAGATGACGCGAAATCCGCGCGTTCCTGGGGAGTGGTAGATTTTCAGCATGATATTACTGCTCCCGTCTTTTCTATTTAGCTGGTTCTATAAGCGTCACGGAGGAAATTGGCAAATCCAGCCGCTCTTAGACGAAAAGATTGAAATGCAATGCTGCTGTTTTTACTCGCCGCTTCATCGGTTTGTTCACAATGTCCTCGTCGCCATTCGTGAAACGGGACTTGAAGACGACGTTGGATTGGTGCCGATTTTTCCATTCCGTAATGTCTGCGGTGATTGGATTGAGGGCCAATATGACGCCCTTTCCCGAAATTATGCGATTCACCTTGCGGGGTCGGGCGACTAATCCTTCAGATTAGATTCCTCCAACCGCGAAAGCTACACTCTGTTTGAATGACGTCTCATGCGTAAGGCTGCGACCAGAATACCGTGACCATGTCTGGTCGTATGACTTTGTCCACCTCAGAACCGATGACGGAAAGGTCTTCAGGACGTTGAACATTCTCGATGACCCGCCCTAAAAGCCTAGGAATATCGGCAACTTGCGGACTGAGATTTATGGGTTGCCGGGCGCCACCTACCAGACCATTATCGGCGATGACCGCAGTACAACGCCGATCCGCCTGGGCCTGCAGGTTTCGCCACCGGGCTACACCACCGGGACCCACGCCCATCCCTATATGGAAGTCGTCACCGTCATCGAAGGCAAGGGCGAGGCTTGATCACGGCTTTCTGGAATTGGACAACAACACCACCGAACGGTCCATGCGGCCCATTACCCTGGGTCGTAAGAATTATCTTTTCATGGGGTCCGATGGCGGCGGCAAATCAGCCGCCATCGCCTACACGCTGATCGATCTGTCGCTTTGACGGCAACAACGGAGTTTGAAATGGCTGAGTTATGGACGCACGGATACGCCTCGCAACGAGGTACCATGGGGCTCGCACGTCGGGTTGAAGAGAAGGGGTTCGCTGAGCCTGTTTGCACGTTTCTCGGTATTGCATGGTAAAGCTACCGGGCCAGTGCCGCCCTCGATTGCCGATGCCCTGCAAACATTCCGAGACGCTTATGATATGCGGGAACATTCCAAAAATGATTCACCGCAAGCTGCCGCGCTTACACCGGAACTCACCGATTATTTTGCGGTGGTCGGCGCGCCTGACGCCTGTATTGAACGGCTTGGCGAACTGGCGGGCCTAGGATTGGACAAGTTGCTCATAGCTGGCAATTTCAGTGTCGCGGCCACAGCCGAAGGCCGGGAGGCACAGACGCTCTTCGAGGACGTGGCATTACCGGCCTTGCGGGACCCTTAGCCATGTGTTTTCCATGGAGCATCGACAACATGCCTTTGGACCAATACGACCCGCTGATACGAAGTCCTAAGCGTTCATATTTTTCGGGTGCGTTATTGGGTCTTCCTCGACAGCCCAATCTTTGATCGTGAAGGCTTGACGTCAGGTGATAAGCGGAAACTGCTTTTCAGGCCCATGACCGTCGAAGAGTGCCAAGAGCTGTCATCAGGCCGCATTTCCATCGGCGTAGATTACCTGAACTGCTACAGCTAAACTCTGCTCCATGACGGAGGGGACACAGCGCAGACCAACGACAATCGTCGCGGCTGCCCGGCACCGATCATTCGATGATCCCTTTCCAAAGGAGATGTGATGACCAAAAAGAAGCCAGCGCTGCTCGAAGGCATTCGCGTAGCAGACCTGACGACCGTGTTCTTCGGCCCGTATTGCACTGCGACGCTCGCCGACCTCGGGGCCGATGTAATCAAGCTCGAACCGCAGGGCGACGGCGAAAGCGCACGGCTGATTGGCAACCCGCCGAACACCCCCGGCATGGGCCCTGTCTTCATGCGCCTGAACCGTGGAAAACGCAATGTCGACTGGGATCTGAAGTCGCCGGCTGGGCGCGATGCGTTCATGGCGCTGCTGGGCGAGATGGACGTATTCATCCACAACATCCGGCGCGATTCCATCGACCGCCTGGGCTTCGGATACGAAGAAGTGCGCAAGGTCCGTCCCGATATCATCTATGTACATTGCTCCGGCTTTGACCAGCGCGGGCCCTACGCCGGCCTGCAGGCCTACGACGACATCATCCAGGCAGCCAGCGGGCTCACGCAGCTCTTGCCGATGGTCGACGGCGATCCACAGCCGCGCTTCCTGCCGGCTGCCATCGCTGACAAGGTGTCCGGTCTGCACGCCGTGTATGGCGTACTGGCAGCCGTCATCCACAAGCTGCGCACCGGCGAAGGCCAGTATGTCGAGGTGCCGATGTTCGAATCGATGGCCAGCTTCAACACGCTTGAACACCTGTGCGATAACAGCTACGTGCCGCCGACCGTCGGTCCGTCGGCGATCGGTCCGGGCAAGAGCAACGGATACTACGAGCGCCAGCTCGACCCCACCCGCCAGCCGATGCGCACCAAGGACGGCTGGATCGCCTTCGCGCCTTATCTCGATGACCGCTGGGTCCGCTTCTTCGAGGCTGCCGGCTATGGAAACGTATTGAAGGAGCCCCGCTTCATCGACAAGCAGACGCGGCGTGCGAACATGTCGCAGATGTTCGAGGTGATGGCGAAGATCGCGCCGGAACGCACCACCGACGAGTGGCTTGACCTGATGAAAACGGCGAATGTACCGGCTATGCGCGTGAACCGGATTGATGAGTTGCACACCAATGCGCAATTGCAGGCCAGTGGCCTGATGCGAGAGACGGAGCATCCGACCGAGGGTCGGTATATTGAGGTCGGCATGCCGGTGCGCTTTTCTGCAACTGAAGGCGATGGCACGCCAACTCCGCGCCCGGCCACCAACGTTGGTCAGCATTCCGCTGAGGTCGAAAACGAGTTGGGCATCTCGCCGGTGAGAAAGCCTGAATGACGCTGCAGGCCTTGACCAACGCGAGGAGGCGAAGAAGGGCTGCACCGTCGACGACCGGCCGCCCGAATGGTCAAAGCAGCTCTACTCGACCCAATGAACTGTCGCTGGCCCTCCAGTACGGCACCCCGGCGACTGCGCTGGCTAAGTCCGTTGCCCGTCTCGAAGACAGC
>JAPKCZ010000314.1 GCA_028822745.1 Kiritimatiellia bacterium
TAGGTGTCCCGAGGCAAAGTAGCTATTTAGTGGAGTGCGCCCATGATTGAAATTTAACATGTCACAAAATTTTACGGGGACAAATGCGCCGTAAACGATCTCTCTCTCGAGGTCCCAGCAGGCGAAGTGTTCTGTTTTCTCGGCCCGAACGGTGCGGGCAAGACGTCGACGATGAAAATTATGACGGGCCTCTTACGTGCGACCTCGGGAGCGGTGCGCATTGGGGGGCATGATATCCAGACGGATGCTCAGGCCGCCAAGAGGTTGATCGGGTATATTCCCGATATGCCCTATGTGTATGAGCGTTTTACGTCGGCAGAGTTTTTTGATTTTTCCGGCGATATTTATAACATTGCCCGGGGCGACGTTGCTCAGCGCAAAGAGGAATACTTTGACCTTTTCGGGCTGAATGAACATCGTGACGTGCTTGTCAAAGAGCTGTCGCACGGGCTGCGCCAACGCCTGATCTATGCGTCAACCTTTTTGCATGAGCCCAAAGTACTGTTCGTCGACGAACCCCTCATCGGCCTTGACCCGCACACCATCCGGCTAATCAAGGACCTGCTCAAGGCCCGCTCGGCTGCAGGGATGACGGTTTTCATGACGACTCACATCCTGACGCTCGCGGAAGACATCGGTGATCGCATTGGCATTATCATGAACGGCCGCCTTTGCGCACTTGGCGATTTACAATCGTTGCTCAAAGCGCAGGGGGAAGAAACGCTGGAAGATCTGTTTCTGAAACTGACGCATGCCGACGTTGTAAAGAAAGGCAACTAGTCACCATGTCCAGTGCGTCTGCATTTACGCGAAAGCACACCGCCTACTGGCGCAACGGTTTTCGCCTTTTGAGGCAACAGTCTCGTTTCAAAGTCATCTTCATTCTTGGATTTGCGGTCTTCTTCGAGGTCGGGCTTTGGCTTCTGTTTCACGAAGGGTTTCGCTTTTTAGACTCATTTGGTGGCGTCGCAAGCATGGTGACAGGCCGGCTTTTTTCGCTCTTTTTTCTAGGAATGGGGATGATGCTTGTCATGTCCAGTTGCGTGACGGCTTATGCGACTCTGTTTCGGTCTGAGGAAGTACCCTTTCTGCTTGTGCGCCCAGTGCCCGTCTCGCACATCGTGCTTCAAAAGTACTACGAAACGATGTGGCTATCCTCGTGGGCATTTTTCTTTGTCATCATTCCGTTTGTTGGGGCCTATGCCTGGCATGAGCGAATGTCGCCGTTTTTCGCGTTGTGGACCTTGTGTTTTGCAGTTCCCTTCTTGTTGATCTGTTCGGGCATAGGCGTTGTTCTCAATATGGTGGTGGTGCGATGTCTTCCGCGTGTACGAACGTTGAAAATTGCGATGGCTCTGGCCTGTGTGTGCTTGATTGCCTGGTGCTTTACCTTGACCAAAGGCGTGATTGGCACCGATGAACAGCAGTTTTCAATGTCAGGCCTCATTCCCGGAATGACGCTGGCAGCGAACCGATTGCTGCCCAGTACCTGGTTGGCAGAAGGTATATTGTCGTTGAGTCGTGGGCAATGGGGGCGTGGGCTCATGTTCCTGGGTGTTCTCGTATCGACCAGTATGTTGGCCATCATGATTGTCGAGTGGTTGGGGAGAGCATCGTTTTACGCAGCTTGGCAACGTAGCGAAGTGGGGAGCGCGCGCGAAAAACGCCAGACGCGCGGATTTGAAACGGGCGATGCCCTTCTGCGATGGCTACCCAATGATATTCGCGCCATGATTATGAAAGACGTGCGCACGTTTTTCAGGGACCCGATGCAGTGGTCGCAGGCGCTCGTGTTCTTTGGCCTGCTCGGAATCTACTTCGCCAATCTGCGCAATTTCAACTATCACTCCTTCGGACCGCAGTGGCAGAACCTTATCACATTCTTGAATGTGTTCAGTGTGTCCGCTGTCGTCTGCTCATTGGGGTCGCGTTTTGTGTACCCGCAACTCAGCATGGAGGGGCAGGGCTTCTGGATACTCGGCTTGGCACCAACGAGTATGAAGCGTATTTTGCTGTGCAAATTTGGTTTGGCCTTAGCGTGGGCACTAACCATCAGTGTCGCGCTGATTTTACTGTCATCCATGATGTTGGGCGCTGCGCCGATGCTTCGGGTCGTCTCTGTTGCCGTGACGGCCTGCGTGGCCATTGCCGTGGCCAGTTTTTCGACCGGTCTGGGCGCCATTTTTATTGATCTACGTCAACGCAATCCGGCAGCGATCGTTGGTGGCTTCGGGGGTACTTTGAATCTCGTCTTTGGGCTGGTATTCATGCTGCTGACTATTCTGCCGTTCGCCGCCGCACTGCATCTGTATCACGGTGAGTTCGTTGGCCCGGAAACACTGTTGCCAATGATGTGGGGCTGCGGGGTCTGGCTCGTTGTGTTGACCGCGGTTTCCAGTACTGTCGTATTGAGTTTGGGGCTCAAGTCACTGGAAGGGCGGGAGTACTAGGTGCGGTCACGCGGTTGGCGAATGACGCCTGCTTGAGCCTAGGGCCTATTCTTGTCGCAGGGAAATGTCGCCCGCGACGATACATTGCTCGGATCCGTTTGCCAGCCTGAGGCGGGCGCAGCCGTCGTCGTCAACGCCGAGGTAGCACCCCGAGAGGGGCGACTCTGTTTGGCACACCTTGACAGACTTATTTGTCCACTGATCCTGCTCGCGCCATGCGGAGATCACGCTTTCCCAGACAGAGAGAGCGTCGTGTTTAACGAGGCCAGCACGGCAGTGAGAACATCGTGGATGATGAACTGTGCGGCGCCGCTTTCCATCGACATGGATGTCGGCGGCGTCAGGTAGGCGTGTTCGCCCCAGTCTTTTGGCGCCGTGTTGACGTTAAGACCAACGCCAAGTACGGCCACATTAGACAATCCACGGCGTTCCGCAAGAATACCACAAACCTTTCGTTCGCTGACCCAGACATCGTTGGGCCATTTGGCGTGTGACGCGATGCCAAAGTGTTTGAGGCTTTCTCTAACCGCCAATGCGCCGGCCAAACCAAAGAGCCCGAGTGGTAAGCGCTCCTTGAGCGACTCCTGATCGATCCGAACGGAAAACGTGAGCCCCAATTCGCCTGGCGCGTGCCAGTGGCGTCCGCGTCGACCACGACCAGCGGTTTGGCGTTGGCACCAGACTGTGTCGCCATGAATACTTGAATCGCCTTGGTCGAGTAGCCACGCATTCGTCGAAGAAAGGTCGTCGAAAACGAACAATCGCCCAGCCTGAAATCCCCCTGTTGATTCGATGTGCATAGGGATCATGGGTGCGTGGCGTGGGTGGATCAGTCTTTCTGATTCATCACGCGATTAATTTCGGCGTTGAGGTGCTCTAGTGAGCTGTCGGCTCGGGTTGCGGAGGAGGGCAATCGCAGAATCGATTCAATCTGATCGGGAAGCCTGATGGGATCGAGCGGTTTGGTGAGTTGACCCGCTACGTTGGCTGGAAAAAACGACAATGAAAGTTTTTCTTGAGCAGGCGTACTTAGTAATACAAATGGGATATTTGAAATGTCATGTTGCTCGCCAAGGCGCTTTGCCAAATGTTGTACATCTTCAGGAGAGGACGTGATGTCGGCGATGATGGCGCTAGGTTCTGTTTCGGGAAAGCGTTCGATGGCAGACGCCACAGAGCCCGCCAAGTAAACCTGAAGCCCTCGTTGGTGTAGGATGGTTGCCGTCAGCACCAAAGACTTCGGATCACTGTCAACGATCAACAAACGTAGGCAATCGCCGGACTTCG
>JAPKCZ010000315.1 GCA_028822745.1 Kiritimatiellia bacterium
ACAACTACGATGATTTACCCGTTGGCGGGCCCTGGTCGAACATCGTCGATGCTGCCACCGCGTTTGCCGATCCTGTCGCGTTTGCGCCTATGGACCTAAACAACGGATCGCTGACGTGGCTACTGGTTGAGGGCGATCAGCCACTTGTCACGGATATCGACACAAATGACAACGGCGTTATCGACACCGCGTCCTGGACTGTGCTGCATGACAGTGTTGGCTGGACGACCGGCGACACCAACGATGCGTGCTACAGTGACGCGTGCTTGACGCAATCCTCCGGCACGCCGGACGGGGCCAGCCGCTTCCCCGACAATGACCTAGCCAACCATGTCTGGGCCTGGTTCAACGGTGATGTGACCACGAACCAAGCCGACACCCTGGGCCGCACCTACGACCCCGCGACAGCGTCTGCCGAACTGCCCAGCAATGCCCGCCTCACACCTGGCGGCGACGCTGACCCAATTACGGGCTGGGACGGCATCATCTATATCGACCCCGCCCGTGGCGGCGGCGGCACGAGCTGGTCCCAAGCCTATACCGACCTCGTCGATGCACTGGCAGGCTCGCGCATCAGCGACGCTGGATTCGTGAACGAAATCTGGATTGCCGAGGGAAACGCCATCATCGGGGAAACCTGCGTAATCACTAACGATGATCTGATTATCTACGGCGGCTTCACCAACGGCATGACGAGCAGTACACAACGTGACCCCGCTCTCTATATCAGCGGAATCGATGGCCAGGATTCCATCCGGGTGATGTGGGTAAAATCGTCTGACGTCACACTGGATGGCTTGACGATCCAAAACGGAACGGTTGGAAACGATGACGCCGGTGGCGGCATCCTCTTCATGGGCGATGCCTCTACAGCAAACATCACGCTAACCAACTGTGTGATCAAAAGCTGCCAGGGAACCGGGCAGAACCCCGGATCATACGGAGCGGGATTCGCCGCATTTGGCCAGGGGTCATTCGATCCAGGGCTCGTACGCATCGACAACTGCACATTCGACAGTAATCGAGCAGGGCAACACAAAAGCCCGAACGGGGCGGGCGCATACGTCATCCGGGCGGACGCGGTCCAGATCACGGACTGCGTGTTCACCAACAACGGCGGTGGCGGTGGGCAGGGCTTTTTCTCGGGCGGCGCGCTTTATGCCGAGAACGTTGTTTCTCTGACCATCAAAGATACGCTCTTCGTAAGAAACAATGGTGACAGCCAATACGGTGACGACGGCTATGGCGGTGCGATCTTCATCAAGTCGCCCGGCACCTACAGCGGCGGCGGTGGCTTCCCCTTCGCGATTGGGGAAACGCCCGTCGAACTTTCTGCCACATACGAAACACACATTACACGCTGCCTCTTTGATGGTAATTTCATGCGCGCGGACCTCTATGGAACCGGATCAGGCATCGCGGCCGTCGGCGAAGACACCTCGGTGACCATTGAAAATTCGGCCTTTCGGGGCAATGGGCTCGGCGGCGCCGAAACCACGTCCCGTGGCGGCGCCATATTTGTGGACGACCTTGCCGACGTGAATATTCACCTCTGTGTATTGCAAGGCAACGGCCTCACATACAGCGGTTCAGAAAGGCAACCAGGTGGCGGCGCCATCCATGCCAAAGGCGGATCCACGGTGCTGCTCAAAAACTGTATACTCGATGACAATTCCGCAAATGCTGGCCCCCGCACGCTGATGCAGCAAGAGACGGCTGCGATCACACTTGATCATTGCTGGATTGATGGCGTTACGACCAACGAGGTGACGGCCGGCGTCACGATTGCGGCGGGCGTACTCACGGGCAGCGACCCGCTCTTTGCGTCGGTCGTCAGCAACGACTTCCAGCTGGCTAGCGGCTCCCCTTGCATCGACACAGGCGACAACAGTGTGGGCCTTGCCACGGACTACGTCGGCATCCCCCGCCCCCTCGACGGCGACACCAACGGAACCGCGATTGTCGACATGGGCATGTTTGAGCGCGTCGAAGAAAACGCGGATAGCGATGGGGACGGCTTAAGCGATGGCTTTGAACTCACGCTTTCCGGCACAAGCCCCGTTTTAGCGGATACGGATTCCGATGGCGCCAACGATTTCCAGGAAATCGGCGCCGACACGGACCCCTTTGACCCCAACGCCTTCTTAGCCATCACCTCCATGACAAATGCCTCTGCCACGGAAGTCGGTTTCGAAAGCGCGGCTACGCGAACGTATGGGCTTCTGCGTACCGACAATCTCGCCACCGGCACATGGAGCACGGTCGATGGCCTCTTCGTACCCGGCACAGGCGGCATCCTATTCATGTCGGACACCAACACCTACGCCGGCCCCCAGTTCTATCGCATTGGCGTCGGCAATCTTTGATCCAACGCCTACAGAGCCCGCTGGAACCAAGGATCAATGTCACAAGACACACGGGGACACCCGAGACGTCAGAAGTTTTCAGATGATGCCTGCAGGACAACATGACAGAGCCTGGGGAAAACGGTGCTTGTTCGGGGTGTGGCGCCCTGCGCTATCACGATAACCTCGGCGCCCGCCCCATTTAGGGACACAGCCACCTGCTCCACTGTACCGCAGAGGCTTCCCGCCAGCAATTCACGCCCACTCCTCCAGGGCCCTCATGCAGAACGCGAACGCGCCAGACAGACGACAGCTCACCAACGCAGAGAATGCGCATGACTGCATTCGACAAAAAATGCATGAAATTCTTCCAGTACCCGTTTAGCATGCACGAACACGTCGCCATCCCTGAACCCCTACCGTTTAAGACAGAAGTACATGATGAGCAAAAGAGATCCGCGGCTGTCCGTATGTGATGCACTCGTGTTGTTGAGCGTTGTGTGGACTCCGATCTATTGGATTCTCGATCCTTTCGATTGGTTTCCCGCGTGGAAGTACAAACTCTTTCTCTTGCCCGTCATCCTGGTGGCGCTGCGTTTGCTTGTAAAACGATTCCGCAGTGAGAACGCGTGCCACGGTCTGCTGGAGACGGATTTTTTCAAGAAGCTAACCTTGGCTTTTGCGGCGCCCTTCATCCTGTTCCTGGGATTGGAGTTTTTTTTAGCAAAGCTCAAATTCTCCGCCCCGCTGAAGCCCATTGCGATAAAGAGCGACACGGCATTCTTGAAGGACGCGTCGATTCCGTTTGTGGAGGATGAGACCCTTATCTGGGCGTTTAATCCAGGAGCGGAATTTAACGGGCGCAAAATCAATCAAATGGGGTTCGCCGATCGGGAAGTTGACCCAAACAAGGCGTCCGGCTCGATGCGAGTCATCTGTATGGGCGATTCATGCAGCGGACAAGGTGTGCCCCCCTATTCCGGATTCTTGAACACGCAACTGCAGGAAGCGCCGCCAACCCCTCAGGCATGGGAATCCTTTAACATGGCGGTGCACGGCTATTCCAGCGCCCAAGGACTACGCCTATTTCAGACACGCACCATGGCGCTGAAGCCAGACTATGTTTCTCTCTACTACGGGTGGAATGATCACTGGCAGAGTCCGAGGCCGGACGCCATGCGTATGGCCACCGACGTCAGGCAAGGCTTTCGGTGGTACGCCGTCAAGAAGCTCCAGAACAAACTGTTCTACCAACTATTTGTCTCCCTGATCAGCCCATCGGCGTCTAACCAAACGCGTGACACACAGGACGACGTCTTGCGCGTCGCCCCGGATGACTATCGCCGCAACCTGGAACAGCTTGTTACCGGCATTCGCGAGATTGGGG
>JAPKCZ010000316.1 GCA_028822745.1 Kiritimatiellia bacterium
TCGATTATGATGACGAGCAGGATTACGATTACGAAATGTTCATAAATATCAATGCACCTGGTGTTTTTCCCTGGGATTTGCACCCGTACGCAGATGGGCCTCAGCGAGGGAATGCTTCCCCGCCGGCGTCGATTTGTATACGCTGCGTGGCATGACTTTTCGACGTAGCGCCCTGCTTTGCTTGATGGCCCTTGGGCTGTTTGGCTGCACACAGAAAACGAACAACAACGCCGTTGCCGTCGAAACGCTCTACCATGGCTGTCAGCTGTGCCACAGCAAACAGGAACTGCAGCGCGGCCCTGTTCTTGACGGACAAAACGGCAAGTATCTGACGCGGCAGTTGCAGAAGTTCAAGAACGGTCAACGCGGCAAGGTCGCAGCCCATCGCTCAGAAGCATTGATGGGCACCGCCACGGACGTCCTTGCCGACAAGGACATCAAACGCATTTCTCGCTATATCGCCGCTCAGCCCCCGAAGCCCTATCAGCCCAGCGTAAAAGGCGATGCGGTGAAGGGCGAAGCGACATACACAACAACCTGCATGTCCTGTCATGGCAAACATGCAGAAGGCTCCTGGCTGTTCAGAACAGGATCTCTTGCCATCTTCGAGGACTGGTACCTGCTCGCCCAGCTTCGGCATTACAAACATGGCCGGCGCGGCGCCCACCCCGACGACGCCGAAGGCCAGCTCATGATCGCGCGGGTGGCTGACATGGACGACAAGGCCTTCATCGATGTCGTGAGCTACATCGCATCGGCCTTTGCTTCGTTAACCAACGCACCGCCGGGACACGCCTCAGTGCAGGATTAGGTCCGACAGAGACGACTTCACCTGCCGGTACAGAAAAACAAAAAGAACCAAGGTCGGAATCAGCGTAAAAAAGCCCCCAGCCATAACCACGGCCCGCGGAAATTGCAAGCTACTGCTGAGCAGACTACTCAGGGCCAATGGCAAGGTCTGATTGTCCGACGCCAACATCAACAGCGGCATCAAATGTTCATGCCATGCCATCGTAAACTGAAGGAAGGCGAAGGTCAGCAACGACGATTTAACCAGCGGCAGGACAGCCAAGAACACGCCGACTTCACTTGCACCTTCCAGACGCGCCATATCCAATAACGCGTTGGGCACTTGACGGAAAATCTTCATGAAGAAGAGCAACCCGATTCCACTCACCGTCCCCGGCAGAATGACAGCCCACAGGCTATCGTACATCCCCAAACGAATCAGCCACTCTGACAACGGTAAGGCAATCACCTGCCGTGGTATCAAAATGACAAACAGGGCCAGCCCGAAAAGCAGCGTCTTGAATCGAAACGTATATTTTGCAAACACAAAGCCTGCCGAGACGCAGAACAGCACCGCCCCTAGAGCTTGCAGACTGGCAATGATCAGTGAATTGCGGAACACCGTCTTGAAATCAAAAAGGTCGCCACGGGTCAGCGCCAATGCCTGCGTCTCCACAACATCGGCTTGGTCAATCAAGGCGCGAAACGTGTCGCTATCACGTGCCAGCCCATCTGTCTGACCACGAATCACTGCAGCTTTAAATTTCAGGTCGTCTGCCTCTGCTTTGTGCCACGACATGAGTTGCTCATAATGCTGCGTATCGAAAGACCGGTCGGTCGGCAGAAGCTGCATGGGTTTGTAGATTTCATTGTTCGACTTAAAACTCGAAAAGAACATCCACACAAACGGATAAATACAAACCAAGACAATTGGGATAAGCGCAAGTGTGGGCAGGATCCAGGGGCGCTTCTTCATGCGGCCACCTCACGGCGAGACGTTCCGAAAAGAATGGCCCAGATGATCACCATCATCAACGGCACCACAGACATGCTGATGGCGGCCGCGCTTGCAGGTTCATGAAACTTGAAACCAGTGAAATAGGCGTACGACACCAGTAGCAAGCCCGCATCATCGGTACCGCCCGACCCACCCAGAAGGGAATACGCACCGCTGAACATCGCGAACGCATCGATCAGCAGATAGATGGCAGAGAACGCGATCACCGGCTTCAGATAGGGAAAACTGACATAGCGCATGCGATGCAACGGCCCAGCACCTTCAAGGCGTGCGGCTTCGTAGTACGTCACGGGGATCGCCTCAAGCCCACACAGGAAAAAGAGCGCGACGAATCCGGTCCAGCGCCACACGCCCTGCAAAATCATCGCCGGCATGATGAACGCAGGATCTTTCAGCCAATTCACCTGCGTTGGGCCCTGCTCGATCCACCCGAAGGACTGCAGAACAGTCAGCACAGGATCCACAAATACACTGTTCAACACGCCGTAACGCCCGTGAAACACCATCAGGAAGAGGATGCCTAGAATAACCGGCGGGGTCAGCCCCGGAACCATCAAACCGAACGTCAGCAGCGGGCGCAGGCGTCGATGGCTTCGCTTGAGCCAGTGCGCCAAGACAAACGCCAGCGGGAGAATAATCAGGACGGAGGCGACGCCGTAGACGAATGTGTTCTTGAGCGCTTTCCAGTACTGGCCATCATGAACAAGGTCCGTGTAATTCTTGAGCGTCAGTGCCGTTGATGACGGGGCTGTTGACGACGACACAATGGCGGCGGGATCCGCATACAGACTCCTCACCACGCCGGATGACAACGGAATCAGCCAAAAAAGGAGCAGGCAGATGAAGAAAGGAAACAGCAACCAACCCAGAGCGGACCGAAACGGTGATGCCGTTGAGGAGGACACGTGCAGTCTCCTTATTGATCCAGAATGCTTTTCAATTCACCTAGCGCGGCTTCCGGGCTCTTGTCGCCGTAAATCATAGCGCTGAAATAGTTCTCGCTCAGCAGAAACACCGCCTGACCCCGTTTGCCGTTCATCTGGATCGGCGGCAGGGTTTTAGAAACCGACATCAGGACCTTGCCCATGGAATCGCCACTAAAGTAATCCGAACCCGCCAAAAGGCGTTCATCTTTCCATGCAGGCATGTACGCAGGGAAGCTGTTGCCTTGCACAAAACGCTGCACATTGGCCTCGGTGTCTGTCATGACCCACTTGATAAATTCCCACGACGCGTCGATCTTTTTACTGCCGTTATAGATCATCAAGCCCTGGCCGGCAAAGGTACTGGATTTGTACCCCGTTTTCGCATCGCCTTTACCGCCCCAGGCGGGTAGCGGCATGATCCCCCATTGTCCGGCCATGTCGGGTGCGTTGACCTGCAGCATGTCCAGCCCATACCAATCGGCGCCCATCAGACAGACCACTTCGTCGTTCATCACATCCGAGCCGAAAAAGAGTGGGGCAAAAATGGATCCCTGTCCGGGTGCGATGGCGACACGATCCTCGTTAAGCGCTTTGATGTACGTCAACACTTCAACCGCCATAGCCATATCCGGAAAGGCCTTACCTTCATCATCGAACATGCGCCCGCCGCGTTGGCGCAGCATGACTTCGAAATAGGATGAATCCAGTGGCATGAGGGCCTGCCCTTCTGCACTCAGACGCTTGCCGACCGCTTGAAACTTTCCCCACGTATTCACATCGGCGGGCGTGATGTTGTGTTTCTCAAACAGGTCTTTGCGGTAATACATGACGTAGGCGCTGAGCGACTGCGGCACAGCGTATGTTTTCCCCTGCTGTGTAAAAAGTGCCAGGCGCTGCGGATGAAAGCTATCGGTCAGCTTTGCCGCTTTCAGGCGACCCGCCAGATCCACAAAGGGCACATCCCCGCGCAAAAACATGCTATAGGGAATCTCATCCA
>JAPKCZ010000317.1 GCA_028822745.1 Kiritimatiellia bacterium
GTGACGCGAGTTGTGCGGGTGGAACGCCGCGATGAAAATACCAGAGCATGCGTTGATTGATAGCCATCGTTCGTAGCAAGCCAAGCGTTTTCCAACGGCGTGCTGATGTGCTGGCGGCGGCTTTGGCGAGGGTGATGTGCCCGTGTTTGCGAAGCCGCAAGACGAGTTCGTAATCCTCCATAATGGGCATGTCGGCAAATCCGCCAAGTTCGTGAAACTGTGAACGCGTCAAAAAAAGCCCCTGATCACCGTATGGTAATTGCAGCAGACGTGCGCGAAGGTTTGTGGCGGATGTAACCAGTCGATATTTTGCTGCCGAATCGCCGATGGAAAATCGAAACGCGCCAGCAATGGTGCGTTGCTTTGATAGAACGTCTGCGATGTCCTCAGGAAACGTGCTTGGTATATCCGTATCGGCGTGCAGAAAAAGCAACACATCGCCGTTGGCCGCCCACGCCCCTGCATTGAGTAGCTGTGCGCGTGAGCCTGCCGCGCAAATGACCTGCGCGCCCGCTGCGCGCGCAATGGCGGCGGTGTTGTCGTCGCTGCAGCCATCGACGACAATAACTTCGTGTGCGAGCGATGACAGCGTCGCAACGTGCTTCTCGATGCGATCCGCTTCGTTGCGTGTTGGGATGATCACGGAAATCCGCTTCAAGTCGAGGTTGTCCTGCGGCGCGCGAATGGCGTACCAGTTTTCTAAATCTGCTTTTTCGTCGACATCATCCTGTTCAGGGAGCTCATGCACGCGCAGGCCTAGCCTTGCGGCGATCTCGCGTGTTTGCGCAAGCACCGTGCTTTCACCCCAGATTGGGCCGTCGAAGAGCTCGGGGTGGGGCGTCTTCATGCCGATCAGGACATATCCGCCGTCAGAGGCTGGACCAAGCACGACATCGTTCTCTTCAAGGGCAGCGAAGGCATCGCTCAGGACATCGGGCGACACGTCGGGACAGTCGGAACCGATGGTTAGTGTTCGTTGGCAGCCTTCGGTGGAGGCCAGGCGAAAGCTGGCCAGCATGCTTTCACCTAGATTGGCGCCGGTTACCGCTTCGTAGCGCGTACCACGCCCCAACCAGTGCTGCATGTCGGTTTCGGAGCCGCCGTTGAAGTGCACGACAAGGTCGGCGGCATGTTGCAGGGCGGCCACACGTGCGCACAGGAGTGTGCGTCCGCTCATGTCGCGTTGCAATTGGGCGGCAGCCTCGGCGCCCATACTTGGGATGAGGCGCGTCTTTGCCTGCCCGGGGCGCGGGAAGCGCGAAAAAACGTTGATACGGTTGAGGCCTGTCATGGCGTCACGTCTTGCCTTCCCGTGCCAATCGCCGCGCTATGGGTGTCGGCGACTATTCGACACGCATACGGTCATTAATGTATGCCGTAACCTTATCTGCGGAAATGCGGTCCTGTGCGAGCGTATCACGATCGCGAATGGTGACGGTCTGATCGGTGACGGTCTGTGCATCGACTGTGATACAGAAGGGCGTTCCAATTTCGTCCTGGCGACGGTAGCGTCGTCCGATGGCGCCTTTTTCGTCGTAGAACGCAGCGAGACCTGCACGCTTACATTCCTTGAAGATTTTGTCGGCAGCTTCTGGATGCCCATCTTTCTTCATCAATGGGAAGATGGCGACCTTGTAAGGCGCAAGACGTGGGTGCAGTTTCAGGAGCGTGCGTGTCTGCATGTTGCCCTTGTCGTCCGGCGCTTCGTCTTCGGTATAAGCCTCACAGAGGAATGCCAGTGTGGCGCGATCAACGCCGCCGGATGGCTCGATGACGTGGGGGAGGTAGCGCTCGCGCGTCTGGTCGTCGAAGAAGCTAAGATCTTTGCCGCTGGCGTTTGTGTGTTGCGTCAAATCGTAGTTGCCACGGTTGGCGATGCCTTCCAGTGCACTAATACCGAAGGGAAATGCGTATTCAATATCGGCGCAGCCCGTGGCGTAGTGGGCCAATTCTTTTGCGTCGTGTTCGCGCAGATGCAGACGCTCGCTGGTAAGACCGTGATCGATGTACCATTTGTAGCGGCGGTCACGCCAATAGGTGTACCACTTGTCTGAGTCTTCTTCGCGACAGAAGAATTCAATCTCCATCTGTTCGAATTCGCGACTGCGGAAGGTGTAGTTGCGCGGGTTTACTTCGTTGCGGAAGCTTTTTCCGATTTGAGCGATACCAAAGGGAGGGCGCATTCTGGAGCTGTCGATGACGTTACCGAAGTTTGCGAAGATGCCCTGCGCGGTTTCGGGGCGCAGATAGACCTTGCTGGACTCATCCTGAATGGCGCCCGCGTAGGACTGGAACATCAGGTTAAATTCGCGTGGTTCGGTTAAGGTGCCGGGGGTGGTTGTGTCGGGTCCCACAACGCTCGCCAGTCCTGTGCCGCCAGCCATGTCGCCAAAGGGAAGGTGGGTTGCGGGATCGTCTGATGGGTTGGTGGCACTGCAGCGGCGTGCATGTTTGCCGGCGCGTTTGAAGGCTGCTTTAAGGGAGTCTTCATCGCTTTCGACATAGGAAAAATGAAGCGTGTCTTCGCCCTCGCCGACAGAAATCAAAAACATCTGATCGGCGCGGTAGCGCTTATTGGTTTCCTTGCAGTCCACCATGGGGTCGGAGAATCCGCCGAGATGGCCGGACGCTTCCCATACTTTGGGGTGCATGATGATTGAGCAATCCAATCCGACGATGTCGTCTCGCATGCGCACGTTGTCGGCCCACCAGGCTTCTTTCACATTGCGCTTCAGCTCTACCCCTAGCGGACCGTAGTCCCAGAACCCGTTAATGCCGCCATAGATTTCCGAGGACTGGAAAATGAAGCCACGTCGTCGGCAGAGCGCTACGAGTTTATCCATCAAATTGTTGCTTTGTTTGGCCATGCCGGTTTGTCCCTTATGTGTTTAGAATCTCGAAAAGGCCTGTATAGAAGCATGCAGAGCCGAAAATGAGCAAGTAGAAACGGCCTTTTGGGCGACGCGTCAGGACGCACGGCGTGTTCGATCGTGCTGTGTCGCACGTGTACATCTGTCCTGAATAGCTTGACGCGTTGCTTTTACTCTGTATTATGCCGCGCTTCAACATGCACGTCGGGGTCAATCTGAATCGTGCATACCACGACCTTGTCGGCGTCTTTGCCGACCTTCTCCTCCACGTGTCCGGCTGGCAGAGAATATATAATTCCGGACCCAGAGGAATTCTGCATGTCTTCAGCACCTGCATATAGTGCCCATCGTCGCCGTCGGCGACCAAAGTCAAACGCACGTCCATCACGCCCATCGGCGCATAACCATCCTGAACCGCCTGCGGTTGAGCGCAAGCCATCGGCAAACGCCATTCCTGAATCTGAATTGGAAGGTGTTTTTACCACACTTGAACCGAAATTGAAGCGCGCCCTTGCGGAGATGGGTTTCAAGACACCCACGCCGATTCAGGAGCAGTCCATTCCAGGACTCGTTGAAGGTCGTGATATGATTGGCTGTGCGCAAACGGGCACAGGCAAGACGGCCGCGTTCGGTCTGCCGCTCTTGCAGCGCTTGTCCGCAAAGACAGACAAAGTGCGTCCAAGTCATCCCCGGGCGCTGATTTTGGCGCCGACGCGTGAATTGGCCGCACAAATTGGAGAGACATTGGCTGACTGCGCTCGTTTCACCGGTCTTCGTTCAACCGTGATTTTCGGTGGCGTTGGCAAAGGACCACAGATCAGCGCGCTTCGTCGCGGTGTTGATGTGTTGGTTGCCAC
>JAPKCZ010000318.1 GCA_028822745.1 Kiritimatiellia bacterium
CGGCTTCGCAAACACGGTTTCGCGCTACGCGACCTTTCTGACAACGCGCTGGCAAAACTGCATGTGTGCCACATGGTCGGCGGACATCGACAACATTTACCTGAAGAGGTTTATCGATTCGAATTCCCCGAACGCGCCGGCATTTTGGAACATTTCCTGACCGTGATGCGCGGACGCTGGAATGTGTCGCTGTTTCAATATCGCCAGCACGGCGGCACCTATGCCCACGTGCTTGTCGGCTTGCAGGACATTCCCGGTACGACACACAAAATCGATGTATTCCTAAAAGAACTGGCCTTCCCCTACGTGCGCGAAACCGACAATCCAGCCTATCGCATGTTCCTCGGCGACTGAACTGAATGGCACGAAGTTAAGCGCGTTTGGGATAGAATAGATCCCGCGCTCGTGCCATTCGGTGTGTGAGAGTGTGCGTATGTGGGAAAGATCGGAAAAGGACGTCGTGCCAGGGCATTCCCCAACGCCCACACCCACGCACTCACTCACCCACAGACATGGCGCGTGTCCCATTGATTGCCGGAAACGGTGCTTAACTTAGTTCCATTCTGGACCGAGCTGAACCTAATGCCCGCCTTCTGGTGCTCTTTTCAGGGTAGCGAGATAAGCGATGAGATCGCGCAGTTCAACGGGCTTAAGAATGGCGGCCATCGGCGGCATTCCCGAAACGGGATCACTACGCTGCTTGATACCAGCCTTGGCATAAGTGTGCGTTTTCCCGTCAGCGTCTTTGAGACTCACTGCATCTTCGGTTTCGTCAATAAGCGTACCACCGACGGCCGTACCGTCTTTCATCGTCATTGAAACCAAACCAAATCCTGATGCAATCGTCGCACCAGGATCCACAACAGCTTCCAAAAGCTCGAGACGTTTTTTCGCCAGCCCAATGGCAGAGAGGTCTGGGCCGATAGTAGACCCCTGCCCGTTCACCTTATGGCAGCGCACGCACTGAGCAGCGCCATGCGTTTCGAACACAAGACGCCCCTGATCGACGTCGCCCCCTTGCAGTGATGTCGCAAAACGTTGCGTCGGCGGAAGGGCAGCTCGTTTGAGATCACAAGCCGTAATGGCGCGCTTCACGTCAATGGCGCTCGACGCTCGGCAGGACTCGAGAATATCGAGCTGTATGGCAGGATCCGCCGTATCGTTGATCACCGTTTCGAGCGCGCTGAGCAAATGCGTCACAACGCGTGGCTCGGCGCCATGGGCGGCCATCAAGGCGTAGGCCGTCTGACGATCGTTCAGGTCCGCCGCTTCTGCAAAAGCGAGCACCGTCGCAATAGCGTTGTCGGCTGACATCGCGAGCAACCCTTCAAGCGCTTTTACGCGTATCGCGGTACGACTGTCCTTGAGTAATGTTTCAAGCACGGCAACCGTACCTTCTCTGCGCTTTTCAATAAGCGTGTCCAATATCGCCAATCGAATCGCGTCGTCTTTGCTTTCGTCCGAAACGATACGAGCCATCCGTGAAGGCAAAAGTGCAACGCCAAACGTCGAGGCAAGGCGTATCGCAGTGGCCAAGACCTTACCCTCTGCGGAATCGAGAACAGTCGGCAGCAGATCTTCAAAAACAGACATAATATCGTCGCGCTTCGTAGGCACTGGGCGCGGGAGACCGGTGGAGCCATCCACTGTCACTTCGTCATTCCACGCTTCGATCGCAATGAGTGCCTCAATGCGCTGACGCGGATGCAAGGTTGTGTTAGCTGCATGTGCCAGAAGACGCTTCGCACTGGCCACGTCGGCCGCATACCAGTTGGCATTTATGACGCGTGTGTGCATCATCCGCTCAACATCGTCTTTTGCTTCGCCCAGTTTCGGCAAATGCGCCGCAAGCTGTGATGTGGCTTCCTCAATGGGCAGATCGTTGATGGCGCGAATGGCCTCAAACGATAGTGCCATGTCTGCATCTTGCAGAAAGCGGGCCAGTGCAGGATCACGATGACGCCGCATGGTTAGCAACACCACCATACGTACGGCTGCGGATTTATCATTTGCAAATGTCGTCCACGCCGCCCTCTCTTTTACACCGAAAAGCCCCATCACGATGCCATGTCGCAAGAACAGGTCCTTATCGTCGTTGCGGCGTGCAAGCGCGATGAGTGCGGGCACGGCAGAATCATCACTGATGCGCCCAAGTCCGATGGCCGCATACATGGCCGCGCGCGGATGTGCGTCCTCGAGTGCGGCCTTCAGGATTTGCGCAGCAGCCTCATCACGGTGATCGCCAAGCACGCGCAGGGCCTGAATGCGTACCTGATCATTTTCATCATTCGCGATCGCACGCACGACACTGAGCACAGCAGGGTTCTTTCGGGCAACCATGCCGAGTCCCCAAACGCCATGAATACGGGCAAAAGTATCGGGGCCTGCCTGTGCGGCATTGATAAGCACCTTGGCGCCCGCCTTCCCACGTTTCAGCAATTCGAACTGGGCGCGGTAACGCAAGTCCTTGTGATCGCGGCTTAGTAAGGTCGCGAGTTCCGTGTTGGTTTTCTTCGAATAGTCAGACAGCCAGATCTTATGATTCTCGACAACGTGCGGCTTCTGGCTGTGCGTCTCGTCGTACAGGCGGAAAATGTTTCCAACATCGGCGTTACCCCACCCACCGTAATTGTACTCGGAAATATAGAGGCTTCCATCCGGACCAAAATCCAGGTCGACGGCATTGACCCCATTGAATACCGTTTTGTGATTGGCGGTCTCAAACCCTGCACCGTCGTCTTGGATATCAAACATTTCAACGCGGGACCTCGCGGCACTACCCGAATACAGGGCGACGAAAAACTTATCGTCATAGACTTCACCGAGGCTGCTAGACGGGTTGAACGTCAGACCGGATGGCCCTGTGTGAAGTTGACCTATACCCGGCAACATGAATGCAGGCTGGCGCGCGTCGCGCACCTTCCACATTTTCTCATGTTCCCACGCGTTAAGGGTGCCTTCACCGGAATATTTCGGAAGGCGTAATCCGTATCGATTCCCAAAGGACATCAACACCTGATGACCGGCATGCCAACCAGAATCGCCTCCTTCAACGAGGTAGTTGATTCGTTCCTTGTCTGATCTGTCACCGTCGTTGTCGGCGGTGAACAGATTACCGTAGTCATCAAAGGCGAGCTCTTGCGGATTACGCAAACGATCGTAAAAAAGTTCAATGTTCGATCCGTCCGGATCACAGCGGAAGACGGCGCCTTCGTTGGGGCCATGGAAACGTTTTCCTTCCTTGGTCGTAAAGCTGTAACCGCGATCACCGATCGACCAATATAGCTTTCCGTCAGGGCCCCAGATCATTCCATGCATGTCGTGACCCGAAAAGCTCATGCGAATGCCAAACCCGTCCTGAAGCGACTCGCGCGTATCGGCTTTGCTGTCCCCGTTCGTGTCCTTCAACTTCCAGAGATGCGGGATACATGTGTAATAGACGTCGCCATCACGCTCGATCACCCCAATACCGGGCCCATCAAGTGGATCATTGAAGTCATCCGCGAACACCGTGGATTTATCGGCCATACCGTCGCCATCCGTATCTTCAATCAACTTAATGACGTCCGAGTAATTTGTGTACCAAGCAGCCGGATGTTTGTCGTAATGGTTTTCGAACATGCTGAGGCGGTCAGCACTCGATTGGCTGCTCAAATCTTCCAGCAACATGTGACCGCGATGACGAATGTCATCGACGCCATGACGCCAGCGATGAATTTCACAC
>JAPKCZ010000319.1 GCA_028822745.1 Kiritimatiellia bacterium
GCGAGTGCTCATCCGAAAAGCCTGAGAGAACCGCGAATGAACGCTAATAAACGCGAATGCTTGGAACACTAAAAATCAAAAGCCCTAAATCTATAGATGGTCTGAAAAATACAGGGAATCATGTCCGCAGTTTCCCACGTCAGACACCTCATATTCGCGTCTATTCGCGTTCATTCGCGGTTCAAACCTTTTCGGACACGCTCTAGCGAGAGGTAATCGTACGGCCTTAGGGTCAATATATACCATTTGGGGTTCAAGGCGGCCCGAACAGCGACTAGAGAAAGAGTGTTCATGAATGACAACGCACAACGATATGAAGTCTAAATCACTACTCAGTGCATCAGACCTGGCGACCTATAGGGAAAAAGGCTGCCTGCTTGTTCCAAAACTGATCGCGGAACAAGAAACCACAGAGCTGCGCATAGAAGCAGAACGACTCATTGCGAACGCACCTGTGAGCGCTGACGCCACAAGCGACGTGCAGGGACGAAGCGTTGAAGAACCCAGCGACTATGTCTTCGCCAAAGATCCGGAAGGCAACGGTGTTGCCAACCGTTTCTGGTTTCCGGCATGGCGGTCGCGCATGTTTCTCGAAGCCTACGGCAATCCCCGTATTCTTGGCGCAGCCTTCGCGCTCTACGGCAAGAACATGGTGCCCTTTGACGAGTCGGTTGTGTTCAAGTTGCCTGGACACGGTGCTGGATTCCCCTGGCACCAGGACGGCGGCTTTCGCACCGGTGACGCCGTCGAGCGCGGTGTCAACTTCGGCATCTACCTCACACCCTCGACGATCGACAACGGCGCGCTGTACGTCGTGCCTGGTTCGCACGCCAAGGGCAAACTCGATGTTAAAGCACTCGTCGAACAACACGGGTTCGAATTGCCCGGCGCTGAACTCGCCCCTGCAAAAGCCGGCGATGCCAACCTTCACAGCCGCAGCCTGCTGCACGGATCAAAGCCCAATGAATCGGACACGATTCGAGTCACCTGGTACGTCGGGTTTCATCACATGGACTCGGTCGTAGATTTACACACACCCGACATGATCGCAAGACGACGAGCACTGATACCTTTGGCCGTTCGAGCCAGAATCGACTCGGGCCGATTTCCGGAAGAGGTTCCATTTGACCTTACCTTGCTTGACGCGGACGCGGTGGGCTCCACCTTCAACGTTGATACAATCACGCGGACGCCTGCCCTGCAATTGTAAGCGCACTCACGTATTCAGAATCAACGACATACGGTCACTATGGACGCAAACCGGGTAATCGGTGACGTGTGTACGATCCTCAATCCGCCCGACGGCACGTTTGTGGTTCCCGCTGGGGTCGGACCAACATAAGTCCTTGCCTATCAAGTGTTGCGTGCTCGGAAATCGCTGTATTTGAGGCTTAGCATGGCCATTCTGGTAACCGTTAAGTTTGGCACATCCCCGAGACCTCGACCCGGGAAAGCGGTGTCGGCGGCTCGTTCCTCGCCTCTGCCACCGCAGTCCAAATTTTGGAACGCCAAGGTATTGCTTTGGAGTGTGGCCGCCGCGATCCCGATGCGACTGACCAAATTCATATCTTGAATTGCGAATCGAAGAAATCCATGACCTTCTCGATGATCTCGTCCTTGGATGCTTCCCCGTCGTCGAGACCGTGGCCGGCGCCCTTGGCGACGTACAGCGTCGAGGGTATCCCCGCTTTCTGCAGCGCGGCATGAAGCAACTCGCTCTGGTTGAGCGGCACGCAGAAATCCTTGTCACCATGGGCAATGAAGCATGGCGGAGTGTTCTTGCTGATGTAGGTGAGCGGACTGGCTTGCTTGCACTTTTCAGGGACTTCTTTGATCGGCTTGCCAAGCAGGCGGGACGGGGCCGAGAAGGCATAGGAATAGTCCTGATCACACTTGAAATCGTTGAGCTTCAGGAAATCCGAAAGGCCGCACCAGGGGCTCGCGGCTTGGATAGCGGACGATGCCTTCTTCGTGATAGGGTGCTTCATGAATTCCGTGGTGTCGCCAACCGTCGCCAGTAATGCCGTCAAGTGACCGCCGGACGATTCGCCGGACGCGCCGAAACGAGTCGGGTCGAGATTGAAGCGTCTGGCATTGAAGCGCAGAAAACTCACCGCCGCGCGACAATCGCAGATCACTGCCGGAAAGACCTCTTCCTTGCTCTTGGTCCAGTCTATTGAAGAAACCGCGTAGCCCCGCTTGACGAGACCGATCATCGCATTCGAGCGATCCTTGTCACCCCAATCCCATGCGCCACCGTAGAACCAAAGGACCAAAGGGGTCGGCTTGGCCGCGTTGGGGCGATACACGTCAAGCAACATCTCCCGCTCGCCATTGACGGCATACACGATGTCGCGCTCAATGATTGCCCCTTTGGGCAACTGATCCAGAATGTATTGCGGTGCTTCCGATTTGGGCCGCGCCACGGTATTTATATTGTCCACGTTCGTCCTGGTGAAAGATTTCCGACCATAGGCGAACACTATGCCGACAGGCATTGCGCGGGCAAGGGCTTTCTGGATACGGCGCGGATGGCATGTTGCCCGCTCGTCGTCGGAATGGCAGGGCGCTCTTCTTGTCTCCGCTGGCGTCGGAATTGTGTCAAAAATTTACGCATTGCGCCCTTGTTGAATCCGGCGGAACGGGGGTATGATTCTGCTCGTTGTTTAGAAAAAAAGAGGTCGATTATGTTATACGCACCCGACGTGACATCGATAATGACAGCGGACAGGAGTCCGCTCTGCGATGTGCTCATTCGCATGCACGAAGACATCCGCGCGCTGTCCCGTCGCTATCCCATCACTTTTTCGCCAACCACCTTGGCCGTGTTCGACACGTTCTACAACGAGTGGGAGCGTGAGATCGGTTCGATAGATTACGAATCGCTCGATGTCAACGGCCGCGTCGACTACCACCTGCTCAGGCGTCGTATCAGCGCCGACCGACTCGCGCAGGAGCGGAACCGCACGCTGTACGCGGACCTGTCGGCATGGCTTCCGTTTGCACCCGATGTCATCCGGCTGGTCGAGGCACGGCTGGCCCTGCATCGCCTCGTGCCTCGCGAGATTGGCGGTATGCTCAGTGACATGGTCGCGTCGCTTGTGGCCTGCACAAAAGGGCTGGCCGACGTGAAGGCAGATGCACTCGACGCGGCAACGCTCAAGAGGTTTGTGAACGAGCTGAAGACGCACCTGGAGGCGTGGCACAAGGAGGCCTACGGATACGACCCCGAGCTGACGTGGTGGATCGAGACGCCGTATGAGCAGGCCAAGGAGGCGCTCGAGACATACATCAAGACGATCTCAGAAGATATCCTGGCTGAGACAGAAGGCGCGTCGGTGTCGCCCGTGGTGGCGCGCCCCATGGGCCGTGAGGCCGTGCTTACGTTGCTGGCCAATGAGTACATCTGCTACACGCCGGAAGCGTTGTTCGATATCGCCGAAAAGGAACTGGCGATATGTGAGTCGGAGATGGCGGCCGTTGCCGAGGAGATGGGCTTCAAGGGAGACAGGGCCGGTGCCGTGGCGCACATCAAGAGCCTACACAAGAAACCCGGCGATCAGCCTTACGTTGCCAAGGAGATTGCGGACGAGGCCATCGCCTTTCTTGAGGAGCACGAGCTGGTTACGCTTCCCGAGCACGCCAAGAAGATTTGGCGCCAGGTGATGATATCCCCGGAGCTGCAGAAGGGGAGCTACACGTTTCTGTGGGGCGGTGAAA
>JAPKCZ010000320.1 GCA_028822745.1 Kiritimatiellia bacterium
CCACGCGCCAGTAGTACTGCTTGCCGGGCGCCAGAGACGGCTTGCACTCACCCGACGCAAACAGGCCAAGCGCTTTCATACCGCCCTGGCTCTCGCCCAAGTATACCGTGCCCTTCCCTGCGCCACCGACAACTCCCGGCGTCCAACTCAGACCGGGTTTCCTTGCCGCAACCACGATGCCGCCGACGGCGGGGACCGGATCATGCGCATTGCTGAAAGCGTGCGTCTTGACGTTCTCGACAATCTGCTCAGGCGTGAGCCGCCCCTTGTGGATCCTGAGTGTCGCCACCGCACCGTTGAAGTAACGCTTCCAGTTCCAGCGTACAGGATCGTAGTGCCCACCGACATGCAGTCGTTGGTGCTTCCGCGGCAACATGACACGATCGAGTTCGGCGACTTCCCTGCCGTTCACATACACCTTGGTCTTGCCTGTCGCCTCCTTCTGCGCCCCGTCACCAGGCGCGAATGTCAGCGCAACATGCTGCCAGCCTTTCTTGAGGAAGCGCGCATCGAGGGCAAACGTGCCCCATTCCAGAACGACTTCATCGCTGGACTGCGCGTCAGAGTAGACCCACGCCTCAAGCGTTCCTGGCACGCCCGCAGCGAGCATCTCGGCATCGGGCATGAACCCCGAAACCATCCTGTCCTTACCCCCGAAGACCGGTGCCTCTATGCCGGCAATCTTCTTCGGCGTCGGCGTACTGTGCGACGGACCCCACATGTATGAATGGATGTCGTTGTGAAGCCGGCCCGACAACGACCCGTGGTTCGCCCAGCTTCTAAGCCACGGTCGGTGCATCTTCTCGGGATACAACGGATTGTGCTCGCGCCGCGGCACGTCGGCCAGCCGTCGCACGTCCATATCCACATACAGCTTGTCGGCGATATGGCCGTACGGCTTGTGGTAATATGGCGCCTCTTCTGCATAATGCTCTTTAACTTGGTCTTCACTGATGTCGTAATTGTAGATACGCACATGCGCCAGTGCGCCCTCAAAACCGCCCGTCACTTGACCGTCAGCCGGAACACCACCCACAAACACGCGCACGTTCTCGGCGAGATTGAACCGGTGCGTGCCTTCGTGCGCCAGCGTGCCGTTTACATAGACGAGGTACGGCCCGGGCCCATTGTCCTTGCCGCCGCCGCGGAAGGCGTGGACGATGTGCTGCCACTCGCCAACGCCAGGCTTCGAACCCCAGTTCGCGGTGATGTCGCCACAATGCTTGTATGCAACGGCGTCGGAGCCCCAGAAGAATCTGGCGCCACCTGCCGCGTCGCCCCAGCCCGCCAAGACCTGGCCTGCAGCACCCGCTTCGGTTTTGAGCGCCCAGAACGCCACGGAGAAATCATGGTTCTCATGCAAGCCGTACTTGGTCTTGAACTCCCATTCGAGGGCATCGCTACCGGAGAAGGTAACAGCCGGTACGCCGCGCACGGTTTCAACCTTTGGCTTGCCGATCGCCACGCATTTGCCGACGGTGCCATCCATGTTCTGCCAGGCGTCATCGATCCACTCCAGCAACCCACCCTTGTTCTTCCATGCAAGCAGAACACCGTCGCCGTCCGTCTCTAGGCCGTAATCAGAATCCAGCTCGAGACACAAGTCGCCCGGCATATGTGGATGCAGCGCGAGATATTGCGAGCGGTTGTTGTGATACATGCCATAGCGCTTGCGCGCCTGCATGAAGCCCTGGCTGTTCACCGCCATCTGCTCGTACTCGTTGTTCGCGTCATACCCGCCGAGACTCGCGTTGTCGTCTGCATGATCAAGCCAGACCTGCCGGTTGCTCATCTCGAACGCGGGGTCGGTTGAATTGAACACGCCATGGATCTGGTGGCCAGTCTCGTGGAACAGCAGCGTCTGAAGCACTTCCTTGCCGTTCTTCATGAAGAACCCGCCGTAGCTGCCGGTCATGAACCCTTTGGCGAAGCCGCTGCCTTCGTAGCTACCGAGAACATGGCCGCAGTTCCAGTAGTACACGATGTCACGCGCAACCTTGCTCTTCTCGAGGAAGCGTCGTGTCCCAAGCGCCACCTGCAAAAGCGGGTCGTTGTCCGCACCGGGCGAGACCAACCCCGGGAAGCCCATGCTGGACGCCATCATCTTTGCACCGCGCGCCGCGGGTGCGTAATTGTCGGGCAACGGCTCAGGACTAATCGAGTCCGGCTCGGCTGTCACGTAGTCGCGCACCTTGCAGTGCCATACCTCGCTTGGCGCGATGTGACCATCGTCGTGCACGGTATCGACGCGCCAGTAGTAGGCCACTCCGTGGTGCAAGCGCTCCGAGCCTGGCTTGTATTCTGACATCAGCCACTTGCCGCGGAAGGGCTTCAGTTTGGCCGTGGGCTCCGCCATCCGCGTCAGCTCCTCCCTGCTCTCTGCCATGTAGAAATGCACCATATTCGTGCCAGGATTGTGTGGCGGCGTCCAGGCGAAGCCCTGTATCGGATTGATCGTGGCGCCGTCTTCAGGATCAGGATCGCGCGCTTCACCGATGAGCGTTCGATACGTCCACACATCGCCATCGGTGATCACGTCGCCCTTCGCGTCAAGCTGCGCGACGCGCCAGAAGTAGCGCGTGCCGCGCTCCATCTCGACTGAGTCCAGTTCGGTCGTGGCCGTAACAACGGATTCCGCCGAGCCGTTCTCGACCGCGTCCCTGTCTTTCGACCGATAGACCTTGTACTTGGCCACGCCGGTACTGCCCTGCTTCCAGGAGAAATCCGTGCTCATCGAGAGCAGTGCCGCATCGTCAGCCGGCACGGGATCGAACGCATGGGGCAAGTCGGCATTCATGCGCACTTCGAGCTTGTCCATGGCGTAGTCGTAGACCTTCATATCACCGACGTGAGCATCCAGGAGGGAGCTCGGACCCGAGTAGCCGTAGTACCATTGGCTGCCCCAGTTCGCGCCGATGAAGAAATGCTTCCGCGTATCCTCCGGCACATTGTGCCCCGGCTTGCCGTCTTCGGTTGCGGTCACGAACGTGCCGGGCCCATAGCACCAACGGCGTTGCGGGTTGTTCTGGTAGCCCCACCAGCCGCCGTCCATATCGATCGAGTGGAGCCGGTAGTAGTACTTGGTGCCGGGCTTTAGATCGGTAAGATCGAACCTGATCTCACCTTCCGGTGCCCACACCTGTTTCAGTTCGTTCTGCCACGGCCAATGTCGCTGCTGGAACCAGAGGTGATGATCTACGACGTCGTAGTAGAGCCCGACCGACGCCTTGCCACTCTTGGCGTACAGATCGGCGCGTACCACTGCATTGGATACTCCGATCTCCTCGATTATGAGCGGTCGTTTGTGCGTGATATTGTCATAGCGGTGCTCGCTGACAAGCATGCCGTTCAGGTACACGCTGAGCTCACCGTCCATGCCGCCGGTATAGACATAGGTCACATGCTGCCATTCATTTGACGCGTGAAGACCGAGCGCGCCCTTGCCCTCGCCCTTCTTGCCACGGGAAGTCTTGCTCATGCCGCCTATGTCGCAGTTGTAGTCGCTGAAGCTGAGGCGCGTGCCGTGGTCACCCCCTATGCTGTGCCAGCTCATCACCGTTCCATCATACTCTCCCCACGGGGCCGGGTCGGCATCGTAAACCCAGGCAGACATGGTGAAGGGCTTGTTCTTATCGAGGCGGTCACTAACGGTAAAGTCGCTGGACAAGGCCTGGTACTTCACCTGGATATGAGTGATATCCGACACATCGAACTTGATG
>JAPKCZ010000321.1 GCA_028822745.1 Kiritimatiellia bacterium
CTGAAAACCAGTGGCCATGATCACGTTGACGTCAAGATGACGTACCGCGAGAAGCCCAGCGACATTAAGACGTTTTAATCGGTTGCACGTCGTTTAGAACGTCCAAAACCACGGTCGCGGCTCGCTGGGCGGCGCCGGGCTCCCCAAGCGCGTTGGACACCTCGGCAAGCCCGTCCAGCATCTCCTGGCGTGCGTCGCCGTCATCGATCAGGGGGATGATGGCGGTGGCCAGATTTTCGGCAGTAGCTTGATCCTGCACAAACTCGGGGCACAGCCGGCGTTCGGCAATGATGTTCACCATGCCGATGTGATCCACGTTGACGATGCGCCGCGCGAGGGCAAATGTCAGTGGTGCGACGCGGTAGGTGATGACCATTGGGCAGCGTAGAAGCGCGGTTTCCACTGTGGCTGTCCCGGAGGCGACCCACGCGGCGCGTGCCTCGGCGAGAATGGCGCGCGTGGATCCCGTGACGACCGAAATTCGTTCGGCGGCATTGCCTGCGTGTTCCTTTGTCTGTGTTTCGATATACGGGGTCAGGGTCTCGCTGGCAGAGGCGATGATGAACCGTACATCCGATCGCTCAGCGGCGACACGCTCACAGGCGTTTAGCATGACGGGCAGTAAGCGGCGGATTTCATGAACGCGGCTGCCTGGGAGCAAGGCAATGGTCGGCGTGTCCGTTGCTGTGTCCGTGGGGGCCACGGTTGGATCCTGCTGTAGTTCATCCACGAGCGGATTGCCGGCAAAGGTCACGGGCAGCGACGTGCCCTCGAAGTAACGCGCTTCAAAAGGGAAAATGGTGATGAGGTGGTCGAGGCAGGCGGCCATCTTGGGAATACGTGAACGTTTCCATGCCCATACTTGCGGTGAAATGTAGAACACGGTTTTGATGCCGCGTCGATGGGCTTGCTGCGCAAAACGTAAATTGAAACCCGGGTAATCCACGAGCACAAGGATATCGGGTTTGCGGGAATCCAGTTCACGACACAAGTGTTTGAACATGCGGCGGAAAAAGGGATAGCGGCGTAGCACTTCGGAAATGCCCATGACCGCCAATTGCTCGACATCGTATAAAGTGTCCACGCCCGCTGCGCGCATTTGGTCGCCGCCGGTTCCGAAAAACGTGAGATTAGCGTCTTCGGCAGCTAGCGCGCGTACGAGGGCCGCCGCATGCAGGTCTCCCGACACTTCGCCGGCGATGATACAAACGCGTTTAGGCATGGGTCATGATTCCGGGCAATGGGTTTGTCGCGATCAGGACGGGGATTCGCGTATCTGTCGACATATTTCTACCGCCAGATCGAGTGCCCTAGATCCGTGACTGCCAGAGACCAGGGGCGTCGATTGATCACGGACGCAGGCAACAAAGGCGTCCAGTTCTTGAACGAGAGGTTGGCGTTTTTCGATAGGCACTTCCGCTGTTTCAATGCCGGTTGCCGTCTTGCGGTGCAAGTGACCCGATTGATTCATGTAGTCGAGCGAGACGTAGGAGTCGTCCTGGAAAACACGAATCTTACGTGTCCGTTCCATGCTGATACGGCTTGCGGTGACATTGGCCACACAGCCATTCTTGAACGATATGCGTGTGTTGGCAATGTCTTCGGTTGGGCTTAATACGGGCACGCCCACGGCGTGTATCGACTTTATGTCGTCTTTAACCAGATGAAGGATGATCTCAAGGTCGTGGATCATGAGATCCAGGACGACGCTGACTTCGGTGCCGCGCGGGCGGGCGCCATCGCGTGCCGGTGGGTAGGGCCCGAGGCGATTGACTTCGATGAATTGTGGACGCGATAGGTTTTCTTCGAGGAAGCTCATGATCGGGTTGAATCGTTCGACATGTCCAACCTGCAGAATACGGTTGTGCTCGTGGGCAAGCGCAACCATGGTTTCAGCTTCCTCCGTCGTGGCGGCAATGGGCTTTTCGACCAGCATGTGGACATCGTGCTCAATCAGCTGGTTGAAGACCTGCAGGTGGTAATCCGTGGGCACAACAATGCTGACGGCATCCACCTGTTCGGCGAGTGCGTCCAGCGACGGTGCTGCGGTTGTGCCGTTCTGGGAAGCAATCTGCGCCGCACGGTCTTTGTCCGTGTCGTAAATGGCGACGAGCTCGGCGCCGGGCAGCTCTGAATAGATGCGTGCATGTGTTTCGCCAAGGCTGCCCACGCCGACAACGCCGACACGAACTGGTTTTTCTGATGTGCTCAAGTGGAATCTCCTGATTTCATTTCGTTCTTCTGAATTTGGGCCACCTCATCGGCCGACACGGCGACGACAACCAGTCCAGCGTCGTTGGCCATTGGAATAATGTCTTCTCGGCCTAAAAGAATGCAGCGGCCGGCTTCTACGGCGAGCGCCGCGGCTTTGCATTTTTTGAGGATTCGGATCGTGCGGTCGCCGACAATGGGAATGTCAAAGCGCATGTCGTGTCCGGGTTTCGCCAGTTTGACGACGGTCATGCCGTCGCCACCCAGCTTATGGGCGCGTCGTAGCGTATCGTCGGTGCCTTCGAAGGCTTCCACGGCGAGAATGGTCCCGTCCTTGACGACCACGGTCTGACCAATATCAAGGTGACTGGTCGCGCTGGCGATGCGCAAGCCGAGCTGGATGTCTGACTGCACTTTTTCATTAGGACGAGCCGCGGTCAGGTTGCCTGCTAACGGCATGTGGGTCTGCATGAACGACGACGCGGGTAGCAACGCGACACCGATTTCAGCCAGCTGGTCACCCACGGCTGAAAAAATCGTGTGCGCATTGCGTGTGGGCAGTGATTTGAGTAGAGCCAGCATTTTGCCGTCCATGCGTACGCGAAAAAGATGGGTAGGGGTGATCTGGCCGGCCATGACGGCCGCCGTGGCCTTGCTGTCGTTGATTTCGTCGAGAAGGCGCTGCAATTGACCGACATAGATCCAGCGGGTGTCATCCGACAGCGTTTCGATGGCCTTGTCGGTTTCCTTGTTGAAGGCGATCGACGTGATGTGTTTGACACCCTGTGCGCGGGCTGATTGCGCCAGCAGAAGGGGGTAGCGTCCCTTGCCTGCAATGATCACAAGGCGCTCTGGTAAATCAATATCCATGCAACATACTAATCTGATGTGCTTCTGCAGCAATTCAAAAATGGTGCTGAGCTTATGTTGTCGCCTGATTGAGCCCCCATTGAATTCGCGCAAAAGGATTGCCGTATAAGGGTAGTTCTCATATTCTTTGTCCGAATTTGCTGCAGGTTGAGAAACGCGTTTGCCGTATGGACAGGCATTCAGACTCCGTGCGTGCCTGCGGCGGGAGACTTATGAGTACGCAAAATTCTATGCTAGGGCGTCACTTGCTGACGTTGAACGATTTGAGTGATGAGGATTTTCGTCATCTGCTTGATTTGTCGAGTGAACTGAAGGCGTTCAAGAAACGTGGCGAACGCGGACAGCGCCTGGCAGGGAAGCACATTGCTCTGATTTTTGAAAAAATGTCCACACGGACCCGTTGTGCCGCCAGTGTGGCGATTGCGGATGAAGGCGGCCGAGCTGAATATCTGTCTGCCCGCGATATGCATCTGGGCAAGAAAGAGTCGCCAGCCGACACGGCGCGCGTCCTGGGGCGAATGTTTGACGGCATTCTGTTTCGTGGTTTCGCGCAGCGCACGGTTGAACTCCTCGCCGAATATTCCGGCGTCCCCGTTTGGAACGGGCTGACGGACGATGCCCATCCAACGCAGAGTTTA
>JAPKCZ010000322.1 GCA_028822745.1 Kiritimatiellia bacterium
ATCCCATTCCCGACACCCGATTGGACCTGGGACGACTTCTATCAGATCTGTCGCCAGGTAGCGGATCCCGGCAAGGGCATATACGCGACACGCTTCGCCACGGGAAAGCACGAGTCATGGCATTGGACCTCCTACCTTTGGTCATCGGGCTCGGAGTTCATGACCTATGACGAGGCGACCGACGAATGGACGATCGCCTTTGGCAATCGGAAGGCCGCTGTCGCTCTGGATTTCTACAACCGTCTCGCCACCGAACCATGGGTCGATGCAGGCGGAACAAAGCGTTACGGCTACGTCTACCGCGACGCCAGTGATGCCTACATCAAATGGAAGCGCGGCGAGATTGCCATGGCCAGCGGCTATATCGACGAAAAGATGTTCGCGACCATCAATCCCGACGTCACCGGCATGGTTCCAGTGCCTATCGGCCCGACCGGCATTCGCGGCGCCGAACTGAACAGCCGCATGATGGGTCTTTCAGTCGGCATACCGGAACGAGCCGTTCAAGATGCAGCGTGGGCATTTATGCGGTTCTATGAATCGCGCGAGGCGGTCGAAATCAAGACGCGCGTTCTTGTCGAATCCGGATTGGGCCAATTCGTCAATCCTGTCTACTTGGAGGCCTTTGGCTACCATGACCTGCTTCGCATGGCGCCACCTGGATGGAAAGAAACCTTTGAAATCGCAATCGCAACGGGAAAACCGGAACCGTATGGCCGCCACAGCAATGTCGCTTATGACATTCTCTCGAAACCACTAGAGAAGGCCCAATCGCTGGCTCGCGCCGGAAAGTTACCCGATGACGATGAAGCCCGCCTGGACATTCTGGAAGCACTACTTGTCGAAGCCGCGGCGCATGCCCGGCGTGACATTCTGGGCGTCGTGCCCCCGCAGGAGCAGCGTCATCAGCGCATCACGGCGGTGCTCTTTTTGATCGCCGTTTGCGTGGTCTATACCTTCCTGATTCGTCGCGTCGCCAAAGCATTTCGTCCGCCCGACACGGGATCAGTTAAAGCGAAAAAGTGGGGCTTTCGTCGATACCGCTGGGCTTACCTGCTTCTCCTTCCCGCCATGGGCACGATCATGATGTGGCAATACATCCCGCTGTTGCGTGGATCGATCATGGCCTTTCAGGATTATCGCATCATGGGCAACTCGCACTGGGTTGGTGTCGACAACCTCGGCGCCGTGCTTTGGGATGCCATATGGTGGCAAACCGTGTGGAACGCCATCCGATACTGTTTTCTCGTGATCGCGCTGACGTTCCTGCCGCCTGTTATTCTCGCCATCCTTTTACAGGAAGTTCCGTTTGGAAAAGTTTTCTTCCGCACGCTCTACTATCTACCTGCCGTCATTGCTGGTCTCGTCGTCGTCATCCTGTGGAAATCGTTCTACGAACCAAGTGAAACGGGCGCCCTTAACGCTGTCGTCATGCGCGTACCAGCCATTGTACATCTTGGTTTCGGCGTGGTATCCCTCTGGCTTTTCAGCGCGTTCGCCATGCGTCTGCGCTACCATGCCATGCGAGTTCCCGCAGCAATTTGCATGCTCGCCGGACTCGGGCTTGCCTACGCCTTTGGCCAATTTGCTTTTCCAATTTTCCAATCGGCAGATGGGGAATGGTTTTCTGCACTTTTTCGAACGCTGGATGAGCCCATCCGCTGGCTTCAGGATCCCTCTACCGCAATGACGGCCTGCGTCATTCCCATGGTTTGGGCCGGTGTTGGGCCCGGCTGCCTGATCTATCTGGCCGCGCTCAAGGGGATCGCCCCCGATTTCTACGAAGCCGCCGACATTGATGGCGCAACGTTTGTCGACAAAATCATCTTTGTGGTCTTTCCCATTCTGAAACCACTGTTAATCATCAATTTCATAGGCGTTTTCATCGGATCCTTTTTTGGAGCCACGGCCAACATCCTCGTGATGACAGGGGGCGCAGCCAATACAGAAGTGGCCGGACTACACATCTTCTACAAAGCCTTCGTGTTCCTTAAATTCGGCCCTGCCACGGCGATGGCGTGGGTTCTGGCGTTCCTGTTGATCGGATTTACGATCTATCAGCTACGCATTCTTGCACGCCTTGAATTCAAAACGACAGGTAGTGCATAACGCGTATGATTATCTCACGTATAGGTCGAAAAAGTTTCAAGACGCGACTATTGCATGGCGCCATTCTTCTGACGCTCTCGCTGGGCGCGATCACGATGGTGTACCCATTCCTGTTGATGATCAGCGGAAGCACCAAAAGCGCCGTCGATTCCAATACGTTCGATGTTTGGCCACGTTTTTTGCACGATGATGTGTTGCTATACCAGAAGCACATCGAGGGCATCTACAACGAGAGTATCACGTCCGCCAAGACCGCGACAGGCGTCGACTGCTACACGTTTGATGCCTTCCCGATGCCGGACATCTCATCAGAAGCACTGCTCATCGAATGGGAACGTTTTTTGGAACGCGAGAATCCTGGCCCAGAATACTTCAGCATGGGTTATACCCGCACGCCCATTTCAAAAACGCAACCATCCAACTTGCGGGCGTTTAAGAAGGTCATGATCGAGCGTTATGACGGTGACCTTGATGCCTTCAACCGTGAAACCGGCGCCGAATTCGTGGGTTGGAATTCATTCTTTCTTCTTTCACATGAACGCTTCACGCGACGACAAGTTGAGCTCACTGATTCGTTTAACGTTTTTCTCGATGATTTCAAAATGTCGACGCCTCTAGGTGAGCGCGCGTACGCCAGTATCCCGGGTTTCTTTCGCTATCAATTCCTAAGTGCGCGCTACGGCCGCGATATCGACACCTATAATCACGCCAACGGAACGACGTACACACGCTTCTTCGAAATCCCTTTGCCGCGACGTTTGTCCGCAACCAGCAAGGCCGGGCAGGTGGCGTGGTTGGACTTTGTCCGTACGACGCTAGGCCTTTTATGGATTCGGGTGGACGCCGCGGCGGCCGACGACTACCGCGCCTTTCTAGCGGCGAAATATGGCGATGTGCAGAATATCAACACGCGCTACCAGAGTACCTTCGCCACACTCTCGGACGTCACGATTCCAGCAATCTTGCCGCAGTCGGGGTTGGCCGCCAGTGACTGGGGCATGTTCCTTGAAGGCTGGAAGGATCCGCAGGTCGACATTCTTCATCAGGTCAAAGGCGAATACATCCGCATCGACTGCCTCGAGTTTCGCTTCCAGGATGCACTCATCAAAAAGTTCGGGGATATAGAGACAATCAACACGGCACTTGGAACCAAGTTCGAAACCGTTGTGGCTATAAACCTGCCCCAAGATGCCATGCACTGGAAGTACTTCGATGCCGAACGTGCAGGCATTCGAAAAGAGTTTCTTGTGCGTAATTACATCACCGTGGTGGACTACCTTATTTTGCATGGACGCGGCATCTTCAATACCGTGGTTTACTGCCTGCTGGCTATCATCGCCGCACTCACGGTGAACCCAATGGCAGCCTATGCCATGAGCCGCTATAAATTACCCAGTGCCTACACCTTGTTGATGGTGATGTTATTGACGATGGCTTTTCCGCCCATGGTGACACAGATTCCGGTGTTTCTGATGCTGCGTGACTTCAACATGCTGAATACCTTCGCCGCCCTGATTCTTCCTGGGCTGGCGCATGGGTACTCCATCTTTCTTCTCAAAGGCTTCTTCGATTCATTGCCGCGCGAGCTGTACGAGTCCGCC
>JAPKCZ010000323.1 GCA_028822745.1 Kiritimatiellia bacterium
CTGCTAGCAGTCGAAGCCGCACATTGTCTGCCGAAATAAACAGCAACGAGGGGTGCCGCCCTGACATGGCCGTCCGTCGTGTTGTTCTTGTAAATCGTGGCTGTTTTTGTATAGACTACAAGACGAAAGACTGGAACGGGGGATTGGCTCCGGAGCCTTAAATTTGAGTGTCTTCAACACTAGGTAAGGAATCAATGAATTCAAAATACACGAAATGCGCGTTACAAGGTTGGCTCATCTGGTCATTTTTGGCCGTGGCGCTTTACGCACAGGAACCTCGAATTCGAGGCGAAGCCCGATTGGGCTCATGGAAGCAACATCGCGAATTGGCCGAGAGCTCCCCGTTCAAGGATCTCCAGTGGCGAACCATGGGGCCCAAATTCGCGGGTGGGCGCATCGAATCGATCGCGGCGCCGCGCAACGACCAGAAAACCATCTATGCTGGTGTGGGCTCTGGCGGAATCTGGAAGACCGTCAACGGCGGGCTAACCTGGAAACCCATCTTCAACCGCGAATCAACCTTTGCGATCGGGGATCTAGCCGTGGCGCCCAGTGACCCCAACACCATCTGGGTCGGAACGGGAGAGTGTCACCTCTCGGGCACCTCGTACTCCGGCACCGGGGTTTTTAAGTCCTCGGATGCCGGCGAAACCTGGACCAACATGGGGCTACACGAGAGTGCACACGTTGGCACGGTCGCCATTGATCCGGTCGACAAGAACATCGTCTATGTCGCTGCGATGGGTCGCAGAGGCGGCGGTGGCGAACGAGGCATCTACAAAACGACTGATGGCGGCAAGACCTTCGAACGAGTCCTGTTCGAAGGTGAACGCACTGCGTTTGTCGATCTGGTTGTCGACCCCAATGAACATAGCCGCCTGTATGCCTCGGCCTGGGATCGCTCCGGGGGGAACAAGAGCGGTGTCTTCCGCAGTGACGATCAGGGAGAAAACTGGAAACGACTGGAGGGTGGCCTGCCCGAAAGGCAAATTGACCGGGTCGCCATCGCCGTCTCCTCCTCTCAACCTGGTGTTCTCTACGCCCTGATGGCAGATCGCTCTTCACCCAATCTGAGAAGGCGTGGGAATGCCGCGCTTCTCTTCCGCTCGAACGACCACGGAGAGACGTGGAAGCGAGCCCATGCCGATTACGTGCCCACCTACGTCGGCTGGGATTTCTGCGACCTACGAGTCGCTCCGGACGACGCCGACCAAGTCTATGTTGGCGGATTTCGTTTGATCTATTCCAAAGACGGCGGGAAGACCTTCGAGCGCGACGGGGGTTGGGCGACCAGGCAAAGTCGCGAGCACGTGTTCAGGTTGCATGCCCATCGTGGAATCGGCATGCATCTCGACGTCCATGATATCTGGATCGACCCCGAGCATCCCGACCGAGTTTTGCTCGGCAACGATGGAGGCCTGTACGTTTCGTGGGATCGCGGAGAGACATGGCTGCACCTGAACAACCTGCCGATCGCCGAGTTCTATCGAATTCATCTCGACGATCAGAAGCCATTTCGCATTTGGGGTGGAACGCAGGACAACGCCTCTTTTGTCGGACCGTCAACCGCTCGTTTCGAAGCGGGAGCGGACGATGATTGGAAACAAGTATTCCTCGACCGCTGGGCCGGCGGCGATGGGTTTTCCACGTTCCCCGACCCCAATGATCCTGCCACCACCTATTACACTCAGCAGCAGGGTGGTATGAGTCGATCCAGGCTCGGCAACTTGCACCCCGAAAAACGGATCCGGCCCCGCGCCCGGAGAGGAGAGCGTGAATTACGTTTCGGCTGGGATACGCCGTTCTTTGCTTCTTCGCACCCTGGAAAAACTGTCCTCTACTGTGCCGGGCAACGCGTGATGCGTTCGGAGGACCGAGGGGATAGTTGGCGATCGGTCAGTCCCGATTTTGGGAGAAGTGGCCTGCTTGTCCTGGCGGAATCGCCCCTCGATCCCAAACGCCTGGTTGCAGGAGGCGGACGGGGCGAGGTGCACGTGACTTCCGATGGCGGCGAGTCCTGGAAGCAGGTCGGCAAGGCCTTGCCGCGGAAGACCGTTCGAGATGTGGTCCCGTCCGCTCATGATGCAAATCGCATCTACGTCGTGCTGTCGGGCAAGGAGGACCACGATTGCGCCTCCTACGTGTTTGTGACCAATGATTTCGGCGCCACCTGGGAGTCCATCGCCAGTAACCTGCCCGACGAATCGGCCAACAGCCTGGTGGAAGATGCGACGACGAAGGGTCTTCTTTTTGTAGGTACAGATCTGGGTATTTACGTGTGCACGGACGCTACCCCGGCCCACGCCCTCCCAAGCGGCGAGAATGACAACGCTCCGAATTCGGTGGAATGGACATCCCTCTGCCACACTCTGCCAACCTGCCCGGTCGTGGACCTTGCCGTTCACGCCCGCGACGGAGCCCTGGTGGCAGCCACGCATGGACAGGGCATCTTCCTCCTGGAAATAGACCCGATCCGTGCCGCTTCAAGAAAGTAGTTCGCCCACAAACATTACCGTTGTCCTTGGAGCCTCGTCAGTCTAGAGCAGCCACGATGAAATTCGCAAAGTTCAACCGCGTCTTCCACCGGTGGGCCTCGCTCGTGATCGCCCTCCCTCTGCTGCTGGTGATCGGTACGGGGGTGCTCCTATTGCTCAAGAAGGACGTGGCTTGGATTCAGCCGCCCACTCAACCGGGCTCGACGAAGGAGCTTGGGATCAGCTTTGAGCAAATCCTTGCCAGAGCAAAAACCGTGCCGGAGGCTGGCATCGAAGGCTGGGACGACATCGACCGGCTCGACGTGCGCCCTTCGAAGGGGATGGTCAAAGTGCGTGCCAACAACCGGTGGGAGATCCAGCTCGACGCGGCCAACGGTGAGGTTCTGCAGGTGGCCTATCGCCGCTCCGACCTCATCGAATCGTTGCATGACGGCAGCTTCTTCCACGACAAGGTCAAGCTATTCGTCTTTCTCCCCTCGGCGGGGATTCTGCTACTGCTCTGGGGGACCGGGATCTACCTTTTCGTCCAACCCCACTTGACGCGCCGTAGAAGGCGGCGAACGGCAGACAGGACTCCGGCTGATGGAAGCTCGACGAATACCTCTTCATGACTGAGAGACTAGCAGTCTGTCGGACTTAGCGCTGGGACCTATACGAGGAAGCGTTAAGCTCCCCTCATGGCAGCTCGCTTCGTTCATATTGATCACGATCCCCGCCAGCGTTACCAGTTTCGGGGACTACGCCTTCGGCTACTGCACTAACCTGACTGCTGTGACATTTTTTGGCGATGCTCCGAAATTTAGTGGTAGATTTTCCAATAGGGAAGGCACCCTCACCATCTACCGTAAACCCGAAGCGAAGGGCTGGGGTGAGACTTTTCGGGGTAGGCCAGTAAAGCTGATCAGCGAGAAGCCTTAGGATCCCCAATCAAGCGACCTGCATCGTGGGGGGTGAGTAGCCAAAACACGAGGGAATTATTTGGAAATTCTTTTCCATTTTCTCTGTGCATATACTTTATTTGGCCCCCATTCCCTGTCCGTATAAACCATACCATTCTTGTTGATAACCCAAGTCTGCTTACCGTTCTCCGATGTCATTTCAATGCCGTCCTGTAGAAATTCCACATTAAAGAAACGCATTCCTTTCCAAGGAGGACCGGAGGCAATGGAAGCGTTTTCTGCAGTTCCTTTAAGGTTGATTTGCTCAGTATATG
>JAPKCZ010000324.1 GCA_028822745.1 Kiritimatiellia bacterium
CGGCAACCCTGATCCCATCGCATCAGCCAAAGATATCCGCGAGACCTTCGCCCGCATGGCGATGAACGACGAAGAGACCGTTGCACTCATCGCTGGCGGGCACTCCTTCGGCAAGACCCATGGTGCCGGCGACGCTGAACTGGTCGGACCTGATCCTGAAGCGGCTGGTATCGAAGAACAGGGGTTGGGATGGAAGAGCAGCTTTGGCACAGGCACAGGCGCCGATGCGATCGGAAGTGGCCTCGAAGTCGTTTGGACCACAACCCCGACGCAGTGGAGCAACAATTTCTTTGAAAACCTGTTTGGCTACGAATGGGAGCTCACGAAGAGCCCGGCCGGTGCCCATCAATGGACGCCGAAGGAAAATGGTGGTGCTGGAACCGTGCCAGATGCGCACGACGCGTCGAAGCGCATCGCGCCATCCATGTTGACGACGGATCTGGCCCTACGCTTCGATCCGGCGTACGAGAAGATCTCACGAAACTTCCTCGCGAACCCAGATGCATTTGCCGATGCCTTCGCCCGTGCGTGGTTCAAGCTGACCCACCGAGACATGGGCCCACTCGCACGCTACCTTGGGGCTGAGGTGCCTGCTGAGGAGCTCATTTGGCAAGATCCGATCCCTGCACTCAATCATGACGTGATCACGGATCAGGACGTCGCCGCGCTCAAAGGCAAGATTCTAGCATCGGGCCTGACGGTTTCTGAGCTCGTTTCAAGTGCTTGGGCATCTGCTTCAACGTTCCGTGGGTCGGACATGCGTGGCGGTGCGAACGGTGCCCGCATTCGTTTGGCGCCTCAGAAAGACTGGGACGTTAACCAGCCCGCCCAATTGGCGAAGGTGTTGACGACGCTCGAAGGTATTCAGAGCGCGAGCGACAAGACGGTCTCACTGGCTGACTTGATTGTGTTGGCAGGCTGTGTCGGTGTTGAGCAAGCGGCCAAGGCTGCGGGTCAGGACGTGGTCGTGCCCTTCACGCCAGGTCGCATGGATGCCGCGCAGGAGCAGACCGACATTGAATCCTTTGATGTGTTGGAGCCGGTCGCTGATGGCTTCCGCAACTATCAAAAAGCTAAATACGCGGTACCCGCTGAGGAATTGCTGGTCGACAAAGCGCAACTGATGACATTGACCGCACCTGAACTCACTGTTTTGGTTGGTGGCATGCGTGTGTTGAACACGAACGTCGGCCAAACCAAGCACGGCGTCTTTACCGATCGCCCAGAAACGCTGACCAATGACTTCTTTGTCAACCTGCTTGATATGAGCACCGCCTGGACGGCAACGTCTGACGACGCCGATCTGTTTGAGGGTCGTGATCGCAAAACGGGTGACGTCAAATGGACAGGCACGCGTACCGATCTGGTCTTCGGTTCAAATTCCGTACTACGCGCCGTGGCGGAAGTCTATGCCACGGCTGATTCGCAAGCGAAGTTCGTCACGGACTTCGTCGCCGCCTGGACCAAGGTCATGAACCTCGACCGCTTCGATTTAGACCAAGCGTAGGGATACGGTTTAAATCCATATACAGAAGGTCGCGAGGGACGCAATACCAAGCGTTCCGCGTGCTAAACTTGCCCTGCCGCTGGCAGGGTGAGGCTTTGGGTGGGGGTACTCACGCGTTACCACGTCGAGGACTGGCGGGCCAGACAGTAAGGAGACCGCCCGCACGGTATTTTGACAAACCTCTGACGTGCAGTTTACAGGAATTGGAGGCGCGAATGGGAATTGAACCCATGTATACGGTTTTGCAGACCGTCGCCTAACCACTCGGCCATCGCGCCTTGAGCGTGTAATTAGCTTTTGGATGAAGCCTTGCGGGCTTCGCGTGCTTTTATCTTCAGTCGCTCTAAGCGGCGCTGGCGACGTGCACGTTTTACTCTCGGTTTTTGTTGCTGTCCCATAAGTCTTTCTCGTTTTACGCGGTGAACCGCTACTGAGGAGTCAGTGGTGGTTTCGCAGAACGATGAAGCAAACAAGAAAGGCCTTACCTTGTCAAGGTTTGACTCATACTATTCACGAATCGTATGCGATTCTGACGCCGATTATCTTTCGAAATGTGTGATTTCTGGCCTTGATGTTATTGAAGCAGGGCGGCGACGGCGTCGCGTTCGGCTGCCAATTCATCGGTGGTGATCTTGACTTTCTCGGCAGCAGCGTCGCTGTGGACCGTGCCCTGACGGATCTGCGTGATTAGACCATCTGAGATGATTGGGTAACCGAAGATCAGCCCTTCAGGAACGCCGTAACTGCCGTCGCTGGGCACGCAGACCGAGAAGGCTTCGCCTTCGGGCGTTGGGGTGACGAGCTGATTGACGGTGTCGACAATAGCATTGGCGGCTGAAGCGGCAGAGGAGGCGCCTCGGGCTTTAATAATCGCTGAACCGCGCTGCTGCACGGTCTTCATGAAGTCGCCGGTGAGCCATTCATCATCGGTGATGACTTCCGTGGCCGGAACGCCGTCGATGCTGGCGTTGAAGAAGTCCGGGAACATGGTTGGGGAGTGATTGCCCCAGATGACCATGTTTTTCACGCTGGAAACACTCACGCCGGCCTTCTGGGCGAGCTGTGTGGTTGCGCGATTCTGATCCAGCATGGTCATGGCGAAGATCTGCTCATTCGGTAATCCAGAGGCGTGCTGGCAAATGAGCGCATTGGTGTTGCAGGGGTTGCCGACAACGAGCACGTTGCAATTGGGCTTGGCATTGGCGCCGATGGCTTTGCCCTGGGTCGTGAAGATCCCACCGTTGATGTTCAGCAGGTCTGCGCGTTCCATGCCCTGTTTACGCGGCACGGCGCCGACGAGAAGCGACCAGTCAGCGTCACCGAAGCCCTCGTTGACGTCGGATGTCATCGTGACGGAGTTCAGCAGCGGGAAAGCGCAGTCGTCGAGTTCCATTTTAACGCCGTTCAGGGCGCCCATGGCCTGCTCGAGCTCGATCAAATTGAGGTCGATTTTGGTGTCGGGGCCGAACATTTGGCCGGAGGCGATTCGAAACAAGAGGGCGTAGCCAATTTGGCCAGCGGCTCCGGTGATTGCGACGCGTACTGAGTTGCTCATGTTATGGTTCCGTGGGGTTAGCGTTTTCGATAAACGACCATCATAGCCTGAGGCTGATTCTGCGCAACCGAAAAAGGGCCAAAACGTGCTATTTGAGTCCGCTTATGACGTCTCAGGCGTCGCTAGCAGCTCCTTGATTTGGCGTGCGTTGACGACAGCGTTTCCGTGGGCGTGGTTGTTGGCAACAATGGTCAGTGAATGCGCGTTTTCGGCCAATTGCCGCGCCCGTTCGACGATGGCTTCGATTTCCGTGGCTTGATAGTGGTAGTCATAACGTCCGCCCGCTGCGGGGTCTCGGCTTGTCCATGCTGCTCGGTTGCGACCGTGCAAACGCAGATAGGCGTGTCGGCCGATGTTGGTTCGCGTCAGATTGAATCCGTCACGTCCGGCAGGATAGTCGAGATTGGCTACCGTGACCCCGAGACTGTCGAGAAAACGTAGGGCGTCTGGCGCTTGCCAGCTGTTGTGGCGCAGTTCGAGAGTCAGTCCGGTCATGCTGGCATAAGCGTCGGTGACGCGTTGTAGATGGTCGCGTCGGGCGGGCTCGTCGCGAAAGGCGCTGCTAAACTGGGCCAGAAAATGGGGCAGACGACCTGCTTCGATCAACGGAATGAAAGCACGGCGGAAATGGGCTGTCATTTCGGG
>JAPKCZ010000325.1 GCA_028822745.1 Kiritimatiellia bacterium
CTGTACGTTTGATTCCGGGTTGAAGGCGCGGCTGCGCCAGAAACCGAAGGTGTCCTGTGTGCGTTCACGAACGGCTTTGCCGCGCTCTAACAGGATGGGCCGAAATCCCATCTGCGCCAGCAAAAGTCCGGCAAAGTATCCGCACGGACCGGTGCCGATGACGATGGGGCGCTTGGTCAGATCGGCAGGGGCACGTGCCACCATCTTGTATGTCATATCTGGCGCCTGCCGGATTTGCTTGTCCCGATTCAGACGTATCAAGAGCTTTTTTTCACTGAGCCTTGTTGTTGCGTCAACGATGTAAACCAGAAGGATGTTGTCGCGCTTGCGGGCGTCGAAGCTGCGTTTGAACACGGTGAACTCGGTCAAGTCACTGTCGTCGATACGCAGGCGCCTGATGATGGCGGCTCGTAAGGCCTTCTCGGTATGCGCAAGCGGCAATTTGAGTTCAGAAATACGGATCATGTGCAGGAGGCTGCCACAGGACCGCATAGAAGGCAAGCGGGCTGGCTAGGGCAGGGCATTGCTGACAGACGGCTCGTGCCTCCTTTACTGGACATACTGACGCGCACTTGGGCGGCATGCCGCTCGTTATGATTACGGGGCAGAAACCGATAAAGAAATCAAAGCAAGGCCAGTTTCAGATCATTGATGTGGTCAATCTGTTCTCGTCGATCTGCAAAATGTCGAAACAGATCGTTAAAGGCGTTCGTGAAGATGGTGCCGCAGGCTTGCCCATGGGCATCGTTAAAGGCTTCTGGTTCTCGGGCAGTCGTATTGTGAGCAGCGCCGATGCCGTGCTGTTTCTTGCACCCAATCCAGAGGATCAGTTGGGCTACGTCTTCGAGCGGACATGGCCTTGGCAGTCCCTTGCTGAATAAGGATTGCTACATACGAATTTGACACACGGCGTACTTCTGTTGAAGTACGCCGTTTTTCGTCTCAGGGGGCAGTAAAGGCTTTCAGAGCATAGAAATATTGTTGCTGACCACGCCAGAGTAGATCGTTGTGGCCCGCGCCTGGGACTTGAACGAGTGTCTTGTTGGTGGCGCCGCTGTGATAATGCAGCGCTTGCGCGTCGGTGATAGGGATGATCCAGTCACGCTCGCCGTGGATGATGAGCGTCGGCACGGTAATCGCGGCAATCTTTCCCAGCGCGCCTAGGGCACCGTCGGTGCCGGTCTCGTTTTTGACGTCACCGACGTGTCCACCCAATCGCTCAACGAGCTGGGCCGGATACGCAAAGCCGCTTTCGATGATGAGGCCCGCGATACCGTTGCCGGCATGCGTGGCGATCTCCAAGGCCGACGCACTTCCGAGCGATCGTCCCATCACGTACAGGCGTGCAGGTTTCAGGTTGTTGGTTTCCAGAAAAGCGGGCATCTGATCGAATACCTGACGCGCGTCAGCAAGTAAGGTTGTGACGGTGGGCGTGCCGTCGCTTTTACCATAACCACGGAAATCAACAATCAGGAGACTCAACCCGAGTTGACCATAGAAGCCCGCGATGTCGTTGTAGTCGGACGCAATTTCGCCGTTGCCATGGAAGAATAGAACAAGCGGGGATTCATTCTCGTTTTTGAACAGACGGCCTGCCAGAGAAACGTCGTCGTCGATCTTGATTGTTATGTCATGTGTATCGTCGGGGCGATTGTCGGCGCGCGGGTGGAAGATCACGCGAAGGTTCTCGGGGTTGTCGAAGACGTTTTGCATGGTTTTTCCTTTCGCTTCAACAGCGCTGTCTGCAGGTTGCGGATCCGCGGCTGAGCAAGCCTGTAGGAGACAGGCGACCAGCATCGCGGTCCACGGGTAATGTTGAGCAATAATTTTCATTGGCAACGGTTATAGATGTTAATCATGAACGGCATCAGTAAGTCGTAATAAACACTCCTCGCTTGACGCATTTCGTACAGTGCGTATGGTGTGACTCGTCATGCAAAAAGAGAACAACGCAAATAAGCGCGGCGAAGTCCGCAAGATTTACAAGACAGGCGAGTATACACACTACGTCACGATTCCCAAAGTGGAGATTGACGCTTTGGGTTGGCGCGCGAATCAGCGCGTTGTCGTGAAACGTGTCGGCAACCGTATCATCATCGAAAAGCCGACGCGCGGCGCAAAACGCTAAAACGTTTTCGCGCTACAGGACCGCTTGGTAAGACGCTAGCGCTGCTCGTATGCCCTTGGGGTTCATCAGTAAATCCGTTCCGATCAAGGCTGCATTGTAGCCTTTGTCGCGTACACTGATAATCGTTTCAGGGCTGATCCCGCTCTCGGCCACTTTGGTCGCCTCCACCGGCAAGAGGCTAATGTTGTCAAAGGCCGTCAGGTCTGTTGTGAAATCGGACGCGCCGGTGCTGATTTTTTGATTAGCAACGGATTGTTCAAAGCGATCGCCTTTGTCGAGAAAGTCCCGACTATTGATCCCGAAGACGCGTGTGCCATTCGGCACCTTGGCCACATCCTCGGGTGAACGACATTCCATCAAGGCGTCCATGCCAAGTTCATGGATGAGGTCGATAAATTCCTGTAGGTCGGATTCCGACAGTAACTGCGTCATCAGAAGTACAGCGTCGGCGCCATAGGCGCGTGCCTGATAGACCTGATAGGCGTCGATAATGAAGTCTTTGCGAAGGACGGGCTTCTGGACGATCGCGCGCACCTCGCTCAGGCGTTCAATGTGCATGCCGAAATCGGATGCATTGGTCAGCACGGAGACGGCTTTGACCAGATCGCACTCGGCATAGGCTTGTGCGGCGTCGGCAACATTTTCGGCGCGCATCTCGCCCATGCTTGGTGAGCGCTGCTTTATTTCGGTAATGAGCGCGAAACCGGATTGCAAGGCCGCGTGAAAAGAACGCACAGGGGGTGCATCTTTGAGCCGTGCTTGCATGTCGGCGAGCGGGGTCTCTGCCATCTGGCGATCGACTTCGACGCGTACACGTTCCGCGATGCGGCTTAGGATGGTGCTTTCGATTTTCATATTCGTCTCAATGCTCTGCGTAGTTGTAGTGGTGTTGCGTCTGAAAAGCACGCCTGTTTTCTGTGACCGTGATTCGATCAGGCCAGGTCGCTTACGGCGCGTTCGAGTTGCCGGGCGATGGCCGTCGGGCCATCGGCGTCGTTCGGTATGTCGGAAAACGTGCGTGCAGAACCGATGCGAACAGAAATCATGCCCTTGCGGGGACGTTGGGCGTCAGCGGGGAAGACGTCATACGCGCCGCTGATGTGACAGGGGAAAACGGGGATGTCCGTTCCGGCGACCAGCGTTCCGACACTTGGGCGGTAATAGCCCGCTTTTCCATCGTGGGAACGTGTGCCTTCGGGGAAAACGATCACAATCGGGTCCGATGTGCGTAGGATGTTGCGGAGTTCCTCCGGTGCGTGTCGGCCCGGGTGTCGTCGCCAAAGCGGTAAGGTGTGCAGCAAGGGCGCCGTCAGGTGGGTCGGCAAGGGACGAACAAAGAAGGTGTCTGCAGCAGCGACGGGCATGCTACGCAGGCGAAGGTGTCGTTTGAGCGCAGAGGCGAGGACGAGCGTGTCGAGGTGGCTGCTATGGTTGGCCGCCATCACAAATGGCGCTTTGTCGGGTAATGCGTCGGCGCCGTGAAGTTCGATGCCGTGCAGCAGGCGCAGGAGGGTGTTGGCGAGTCCGGCGCCCGCATGACCGTAGAAACGTTCCAT
>JAPKCZ010000326.1 GCA_028822745.1 Kiritimatiellia bacterium
TGCGACAGCACGGCCCGTATACGGCGCACGCCGGCACTCGACGATTCTTCCTTCTTGATCTTGAAGCGCCCTAACTCCTGCGTGGCTTTCGCGTGCGGCCCCCCACAGACCTCCATTGAAAACTCGCCAATGGTGTACACTTTGACTTGCTCTTCATACTTGTTGGAGAAAAGGGCCATAGCCCCCTTCTCCTTCGCTTCTTCAAGCGTCATCACATGCATTTGAATCGGTAGGTCTTTGTCGATTTGATCATTCACAATCGTTTCGACTTCGGCAATTTGCTCAGGTGTCATTTTTTCAGGATGCGCAAAATCGAAACGTAGTCGTTCCGCTGTGATGTTTGAGCCCTTCTGTTTGACGTGCGACCCCAAAACCAGTTGCAGACTCTTGTGAAGGAGATGTGTTGCGGTGTGCAAGCGCGTCGTGGCTTCGGACGCGTCGGCGAGACCGCCCTTGAACGCCTTTTCGGCGCCTTGTTTCGACACTTGTTTGTGCTTTTCAAAGGCCTTGTCATAACCCACCTGGTCCACGCTAAATCCTTCTTCAGCACAGATTTCTTCGGTGAACTCGAGCGGAAAGCCACAGGTATCGTATAGCTTGAATGCCACGCGACCTGGCAACACCGCCTGGCCATGCTCTTTCATACGTGAGACGACCTTCGACAACTCGGCCATGCCACGATCAAGCGTTACCTCGAAGCGATCCTCTTCGTTCTGCAGCTCTGTCAGAATATGATCCTGACGTGCCCCCAGATCCGGATAAACGTGCGTATAATTTTCGATCACCGATGACGTCACGGCCTTAAAGAAACCAGGCGGCAGACCGATCGTCTTGGCGTAGCGAATGGCACGGCGAATCAATCGGCGCAAAACGTAACCCTGTCCGAGATTTCCAGGAATAACATCGTGCGGGTCAGCCATGATAAAGGCGGCACTGCGCACGTGGTCGGCAACCACGCGATAGGCCTTGAGCGATTCGGCGCTCTCATCCATCCGCATCGACGCGCCAGAGGCGATCGATGCAAGAATAGGTGCAAACAGTTCGGTTTCATAAACGGTATTCTTGCCCTGCAGCATCGTCACCGTGCGCTCGACACCCATACCGGTATCGACATTGTTCTTCTTGAGCGGGACATAGCTGCCGTCAGCCGTCTTCTCATACTGCATGAACACGTCATTCCAGATTTCGAAGAACCGCGGGTGACTGCCCGGCTTGGCACCGTTCAGCGGCGTTCCGGCAGCCGTATCAATAAACATCTCAGTATCCGGACCACAGGGCCCAACCTGACCCGCCGGCCCCCACCAGTTATCTTCCACCGGCAGGGCGAAGATACGTGAATCAGGCACACCCAGCTTTTTCCAAGTCGCTATGGACGCCTCATCGCGAGGCGCCATAGCGTTGCCTTCGAAAACGGTGACGTAGAGGTGCTCGGGATCTAAACCCAGATACGATTTGGACGTCAGGAACTCATGCGACCATGCAATCGCTTCTTCTTTGAAATAATCGCCGAGCGACCAATTGCCCAACATTTCAAAAAAGGTCAAATGCGAGGCGTCGCCAACGACATCAATATCGCCCGTCCGAATGCACAGCTGACAATCGCACAGCCGCGTGCCAGCAGGATGCTCCTGCCCGAGCAAATACGGCACGAGCGGATGCATCCCTGCTGTCGTAAAAAGAACCGTAGGGTCATTTTCGGGGATCAGCGATGCCCCGGAAATGACGGCGTGCCCCTTCGCTTTGAAGAAGCTCAAATACATGTCACGCAGTTCGTCAGCCTTCATAGAATCTCAGCAAGTCCCTCAGGCCTTTTTGCCGCCCACCTTTTCGAACACACCATCCATGATGCGTTGCGTCAGCTCAGGATCTTTTTCGAGGTTCTCGCGCGACGCCTCATGCCCCTGCCCGAGCTGCTCGCCCTCATACGACAACCATGATCCGCGCTTCGAAACGACTTCGTGTTGAATGGCGGAATCCAAGACGGAGCCTTCCCAAGAAATGCCCTGCGCATAAAGAATATCGAATTCCGCTTCACGAAATGGTGGCGCCACTTTGTTTTTGACCACTTTCACGCGTGTGCGATTGCCCATCACGCTTCCCGCAGCGTTTTTGATCGCACCAATCCGACGAATATCGAGACGGACTGAGGAGTAAAACTTGAGTGCGCGTCCACCCGGCGTCGTTTCCGGGCTGCCGAACATCACACCAATTTTCTCGCGAATCTGATTCGTGAAAAAGACGAGCGTACCCGACGTCGCAATAACGCCTGTCAGTTTCCGGAGGGCCTGTGACATCAGTCGCGCCTGCAACCCGACGTGCGAGTCCCCCATATTGCCTTCCAATTCGGCACGTGGCGTCAAGGCCGCCACCGAGTCGATGACAACAATATCCACAGCCTTGCTGCGAACCAGCGTTTCCGTAATGGTCAAGGCCTCTTCGCCCGAAGAGGGTTGCGACACAAGCAGCTCGTCCATTTTGACGCCGATCTTCTGGGCGTAAGCCGGATCCATCGCATGTTCAGCATCCACGAAGGCAGCCGTACCGCCTGCTTTCTGAATATTAGCAATGACATGAAGCGTCAACGTCGTCTTGCCCGATGATTCGGGACCATAGATCTCAACGACACGTCCTTTTGGCAGCCCGCCTACGCCGAGGGCCAAATCGAGCGAAAACGAGCCCGTCGAAACAGCATCAATCTTGTTGATGATTTCGTTTTCGCCCATTTTCATGATGGCGCCGTCACCGAATTCTTTACGAATTTGCGCGATCACGGAGTCGAGACTGTCGCCCGGCTTCACCCTTGGTTCTACTGGTTTCTTTGCCATGTCAAAATCCTCTTTCTATAGTGTTATGTATTTGCATCGCCCCCCACCCGCATCGCCAGCCACCGTAGGGCCGTGTCGCTGACGGCTGTTTTCACAGCGTGTCGATCGCCTTCAAAGACGAACCGTTGCACTATGCAATGAGATGTATCTGCAAGTCCAATGTAAACAAGCCCGACCGGCTTCTCGGGCGTCCCACCCGTCGGCCCGGCAATGCCCGTCACGCTAATCGCGTAGGTCGTCTGCATCTTTTTTTGCACGCCCAGAGCCATATAGCGAGCAACCGCTTCGCTGACGGCGCCCTCGTGCGCGAGGACATCTGCGGGCACATCCAGCAGTGCCGTTTTGATGGCATTGGCGTAGGCAATAACGCCACCCGTATAAAAGGCCGAACTACCGCTGACCTCCGTGAGCAAATGGCCAATGTAGCCGCCCGTACACGATTCAGCCGTGGATACGGTTTCCTGCCGATCGGTGAGATGACGAGCAATCTGGAGCATCAAAGGGTCGTTCATCGTCCTTCGCTTTCCCTTTATTCTGCAACGCTTAGGTGTCGTAGCCATTGGGGTGACGCTGGTGCCACTGCCAAGCGCTGGAAACAATGTCCTTGAGTTGCGTAAATTGCGGCGACCACCCCAATTCAGCATGGACTTTATCGGCCGCGGCCACAAGGCGCGCTGGATCCCCGCCGCGACGCGGCGCCATCACCATCGGAATATCACGACCGGTCACCTCACGGCATACCTCAACGACTTCCTTGACGGAAAACCCGTTGCCCGTGCCGAGATTGAAAACATTCGATGACGTCTGAGAAAGCGCCAATACATGTGCACGTGCGAGATCCACGATATGAAT
>JAPKCZ010000327.1 GCA_028822745.1 Kiritimatiellia bacterium
TTGTCGCGCGCTTCAGGGAGGCCACGGCTGACCGCGTAGAGCAGGCCGCGTTCAATCATGCCTTCAATGGGGTTAATGTACGTTGGGCCCGTGGATTCAGCGGCCGGCAGCGCGGCGGGGTGCAGGGCGGTCAGGCAAGTGAGTATGGCCGTAAAGTAAAGTCGTGATCTCATGTGAGCCATTATGCATACTGACCGACAGTTGTGCATTATTTTTGACATGCTTTTTTATAACACTAGCATTCCACAGGCGAAGGAGAAGATTTACCACGCGCTACGCTGGAGGCCCGAAGGGCGACTTGTCCGCCGTAGCACGGCGTGCGTAGGACGAGACGGCCCCGAGCCTCAGTGTCTCCAGCGTAGCGGGTGGTGATTTTGTAAGCGCATGAAGACACTCAGCGGGAAAACCGCCCTGATAACGGGCGCGGCGGTTCGTATTGGACGCGCCATTGCCGAAGCGTTGGCTGCGCAGGGATGCGTGGTGGTTCTGCATTGCAGACATTCGCGTGACGAGGCCGATGCACTGGCTGCCTCGATTAACGAGGCCGGCGGCGAAGCACATGTCGTTTGCGCCGATCTCGCCGATCCCCAAGCACGCGCCGGCGTCATCCGTGAGGCGTTGGATGCCGTAGGGACGCTCGATATCCTGATTAACAATGCCTCTGTGTTTACGCGTGAATCCCTGCAAGCCTCAACAGACGCCGGTGTCGCGCAGGAATTTGAAATCAACCTGTTTGCGCCGATGTCCTTGACGCGCGCGTTTGCTGCAGCGCGTCAAAATGCGGTGCGCGAACCGGCGCATGTGATCAATATTTTGGATCGTCGCGTCACCGGTCTGGATGTGGATTTTTTTGCCTACGTGATGAGTAAGAAATCGCTGCAAGACTTTACACGCATGGCGGCGGTCGAGCTTGCGCCTGGGATCGCCGTAAACGCGATTGCGCCGGGGGCCATTCTGGCGCCTGTCATTCGCGGCGAAGGCCGGGCTAGCGAGCCGCGCGGTGCGGCGTTACTGGATCACGATTGTACGCCAGAGGATATTGTACAGGCGGTGAATTATTTACTTAACGCTAAAGGCGTAACCGGTCAGACGCTCTATGTCGACAGTGGTCAGAACCTGCTCGGATAAAGGGGCTAGAAAGGTAAGCATGGATAAAATTTTTGTTAGAGATCTTGGAATCACCTGTATCGTGGGCGCCAATCCTCGCGAACGTATCGAAGAGCAGACCGTCCTGTTGAATCTTGTGCTCGAATGCGATTTTACGGTTCCGTGCCGAAGCAATGATCTGGCGGATACGATCGATTACAAGGTGATCAAAGATCAGATCGTGGATGAGTTGACACCGACGCGCTACATTCTAATCGAGCGTATGGCCGATCACGTGGCCTCGCTTTGTCTGCGCGACACGCGTGTGACGCGCGTGACGGTATCGGTGGATAAGCCCGGCGCGCTGACGGGCGCTCGCAGCGTGGCCGTGGATATCACACGTGAACAGAACGATTCGCGTCTGTCGGGGCTGTAATGCGTCAGGGGCACTATCATCTTGTGGGTGTCGCGGGTGTTGGCATGAGCGCTATCGCACAAGCATTGGTGCATGCGGGCTATGACGTGAGCGGCTCGGATCGCGATGTCGACGCCGGACGCCAGTTGCCGATTCTCGATCAGTTGGCGCGTAGCGGCATTCGTCTGGTCCCGCAGGACGGGCAGGCCATTCAGGCCGAGACCGAAGCCCTTGTTGTCAGCACGGCGATTGAAGCCGACAACCCCGATGTGCTCGCCGCAGCGTCGCTTTCCGTGCCGCAGCGCCATCGCTCCGACATTCTCTGGATGCTGGCGAGCACGAAGCGCTGCATTGCTGTCGCTGGCACATCTGGTAAAAGTACCGTGACCGCGATGATTGGCCACATCCTGACGGAAACGGGTTATGATCCGCTTGTCATCAACGGCGCACCGCTGCTGAACTGGCGCACGGCGGACTGTGTTGGCAACGTCCGTGCAGGGCAGGGCGCGTTCAGCGTCATCGAGGCGGACGAGAGCGATCGCTCACTGCTGCGTTTTTCGCCCCAACGTGCGGTCATCACCAACGCCAGTGCGGATCATTTTGATTTGGCCGAAACGGAGTCTATTTTTGAGACGTTTACGCAACAGGTGTCCGAGGACGTGGTCGCCGCCTGGCGCACGCCTGAACGTTTTGCACCGAGCGACGTTCTATGCTCAGCGGATGGGTTGCAATTCAACTATGCCGGGCAAGCGGTGTCGATGCCCGTCATGGGCGAACACAATGCGTTGAACGCAGCGCTCGCCATGGAGACCTGCATGCGCATGGGGGTCACCGCCGAGGCCGTGGCGCAGGCGCTGATACTGTTTCGTGGTGTTCATCGACGCTTGGAGCGCGTTGGCGTTGGCGACGGCGTGACCGTGTTCGACGACTATTCACACAATCCGGCCAAAATCGCGGCCGCCTGTTCGGCCTTGTTACCGCATTTTGATGCGTTGCACGTCATTTGGCGGCCGCACGGGTATGGGCCTTTGCGCGTGATGGGTGATGCGTTGGCGGAAACGTTTGGCAGCCTTTTACGGTCTGATGACCATTTGCAGGTCTTGCCCGTTTACGATGTTGGCGGGACGGCGGATCGATCGGTAACGCATCTCGATTTCGTTGCCACGTGTGAGCGACTGCGTGTGCCGGTCACGGTAAGCGACGATTATGACGTCGTCTGTGCGCAGTTATCGGCACAAACTCGGCCAGGGCATGCCGTGCTGGTTATGGGAGCACGTGATCCGTATCTGCCGGATTTGGCGCAGCGTATTGTGGCGACCTGCTCGGCGCGCAGCGCTTAAACCTACTAGTCGGCGTCGTCTCTCCCCGATGGTGAGGGCTGTCCTTCGCGCCCTTCATTAAACCTAAAAAGAGCAGATAAAATCACCACGAAGAGCACGAAATACACGAAGGATGGGAAGAACTGGATGGTTCCGCGTCCTTTGGCAGAGATCAACATTGTTTGCGGCCGCACTCAGTAGGTGTCGACGAAAAGTGTACAATCTGTTTTTTTAGCCATGACCCTTCAATGCGTTACTTCGTGGTCTTCGCGTCCTTCGTGGTGTCAAATACTCGTGATAGCTCAATCCGTGGTTTGCACTTTGCCCGCTTTTGCGGCGTACACGGCGTAAACGACACCGCCGACCAAGCTCCAAAACATCAACGTGCCGTACAGCAAGAGTGACAGGGCGATTGCATGTGGCTCTGCGACATCGAAAGCGGCCAGAAGGTAGACGGTCGCAGCGTCGCGCGTTCCGATGCCTGAGGGCGTGATGGGTGCGGCCGCAATCATGTTGATCAGAGGAAAGACGATTAGCTGGTCCCAGAAGGTCAATTTCAAGCCAAGCGCCAGTCCAATGTTGTAGCTGCCGAAGATGATCGTGATATGGTTGATCAGGGACAACGCAACGGTGGCGATGGCCACGGAAGGTTTGCGCATGCAGGAATGCAAGGCGGCGTACATGCGGTCAAGAATACGCCCAACGGCCGTGGCATTCATGGTGCGGCTGAAAAGTGGCCATTTATCCAGCCACGGCTTACAAAGCGTCCCGACGAGCAGGCCCACGCCACCGAGAAAAAGCAGAGCGGTGAATTTCAAGGCGTTGCGTGTTTCGGGCGCTTGCATGAAAAAG
>JAPKCZ010000328.1 GCA_028822745.1 Kiritimatiellia bacterium
GAACGGCCATGACTTCGGTTGGCAATTCGGCAACTACGCCCTGCGTGGCGCTGAGGCCATTTCAGAAGAATTGAATAACGAAGAACCCCTGCCAAACCCGACCTATCCACCGTCAATGGATTCAGACGCGGTGTTTTTCGGAGGGACAGACCCTGGACGCTTCGTCCCTACCTATATGATCTATTCAGCGGATGTGCGCCCAGACGTGTACTTGATCACGCAGAACGCACTGGCCGACACCACGTACCTCAATGTCATGCGTGACCTCTACGGCGACAACATCTGGATTCCCTCAGCGCACGACAGCGAATACGCATTCAACACCTACGCCATGGAAGTCAAGCAAGGCAAACGCAGCCCGAATGCACAAATAACCATCGAAAACGGGCGCGTTCAAGTGCGCGGCATCCTGGGCGTCATGGAAATTAACGGCATTCTAGCAAATATGATTTTCGATCGCGAAGCGCCGCGCCGCAGTTTCTATGTCGAGGAAAGCTACCCCATTCCGTGGATGTATCCACGACTGAGCCCACATGGCCTCATTCTCAAGCTGAATCAAGATGCAGGCGCCATCGAACCCGAACAGGTACGCAATGATCAAGATTTCTGGGATTGGTACACGCGCCGCCTTCACAGCAACACGCGCTACAAGCGCGACATCGTGGCACGCAAATCCTTTTCCAAGCTGCGTTCTGCAATTGCAGGTGTCTATAGTGAGCACGGCCAACACACGGAGGCCGAAAGGGCCTTTACCGAAGCGATGCTGCTCTACCCATATAGCCCCGAGGCATCCTTTCGCCTAGCACAGGGCGTCCTCGTTCCACAAAAGCGCTATGACGACGCCGAATTCATCCTGCGTCGCTTCATCGCCCGTGATCCGCGCAACGCAACCGCATCACGCCTGCTCTCGCAGCTTGAACGCGTCAATCAACTGTCCCACTCCATGCAAACCATGGAATCGGCCCACAAGCAGAAAACCCTGAACATCGACGACATCATCAAGCTGGCGGCATTGCAGTTCCAATTCAACAACCTCGATCGCTATCATGCCATTCTCGACCAGCTCGTCACGCACCCGGATACACCCGTGATGACCGTACTCAAGGCTGGCATGGTCCATCATGGCTTCAAGCAGTTCGCGGAGATGCACACCGCTTTTCAAGTCTTCGAAGCACGCGTAGGCAAAGATGCAGTACCGGCCGATTACCGTATGCGTATTGCGAACATGTATGCCGATGCCAACATGCTCGACCTCGCCCTCGTGCACATGAAATCCGCGGTTGAAGAACAACCTGACAACTGGCGTGCTTGGCTCGACATCGCCCTGCTGTACCAGACGCAGCAGGAACCCGATGCGGCCTATGAAGCACTACGAGAGGCCTTTGCCATCGGTGGCTCGGACGCCCGCAACGCCATCTCCGAAAGACCACAACTGCTGAAGCTGGCAGCACAACCCCGCTAAGGCCTTACGCAGCCCACCGTGGCACTCAATTTCACCTCCGCACCCCGCCATTAAACTTGCGTCACTCAAGTGCTTATGAGAATATCCGCCCTTTGGCATCACCTATGAGCGACGATCTAAATTCAACTGATGTTTTCGATGTAGACGAGAAGGGTGCGTTCTTTACGCGCTTGGACTGGGGCGCCTTCTGGACCGCCTGCTTAGTCACCTTTGCCGTATACGTGTACACGCTCGCCCCGACCGTCACCCTTGAGGATTCGGGCGAACTCGGCGTAGCTGGTGATTATCTTGGGGTGCCCCACCCACCGGGCTATCCCATCTGGACGATCATCTCCTGGCTCTTCACAAAGGTATTTGCCTTTGTAACCTTCCGCGGCCAACCCAACCCCGCTTGGAGTATCGGCCTCGTTTCTGCCGTATTCGGCGCGCTCGCCGCCGGTATCACCGCCATGTTGATCTGCCGTTCTGGGCGCGACATGCTCGTTCAATCCCGTGGCACCCTACACCAGAGTGATCACGACACCTCACGGGCGATTGCATGGATTGGCGGGGTCTCCAGCAGCCTGCTCTTCGCATTCACGCCGGCAATGTGGTCGCAATCAACCATCATCGAAGTCTACAGCCTGAACGCCTTCTTCCTCGTTTTCATTTTTCTGCTCAGCTACAACTGGATGGCCCGCCCAACCGATAATTTACTTTATCTGACCGCCTTTGTTTTCGGACTAGGACTCACCAACTACCAAGTTCTACTGCTTGCGATGTTGCCGCTGGTCCTTGTGATCATGTTGCGTGATCCGCAGTTGTTCCGAAGCCTCGTCATTGGCGCAGCCCCCTACGCGGTTGTCATCCTTGGCATTAAGGAAGGTCATCTGCCTGGAATATCGAATCCGACGCATATGGAATGCTTCATTTACATGGCGATGAACTTCCTGACCTTGGCCTTTGTCTATTATTGTATCCCACGCGGCAAAACAGTAGCGCTCACCATTTTTTCGGCGCAGCTCGGTGTGGCCTTTTACGGATACATGCCGATCGTCTCCGATCTACGTAACCCACCCATGAACTGGGCCTATCCGAGAACATGGGAAGGCTTCATGCACGCTGTGACACGTGGCCAATACGAACGTCTGGCCCCTTCTGACATCGTCTCGCTCAAATTTCTACGCCAATTGGGCTCCTATCTCATAGATTTGCGCGGTCAATTTACATTGCCCGTGGCCATTCTTGGCTTCCTGCCCTTTACCGTGTGGCAAATCAAAATCGGCAAACGTCGCTGGAACGCGCTTGGGTTCACCATTGGCCTTAGCCTATTGAGCGTCCTACTCCTCGTCCTTTTAGGCGGAAGCGAAGATGGATCCAAGGCCTACAAACTGCCGCTCGCGGGCGTCATGCTCTTTCTGGCCGTTGGCGGGCTAACGATCGTCGCCACGCAGGCGCTAGAACTATGGGACCGCTTTTTCAAGAGCCTGCGCATAAAGCGCTATCTTGATGCCAGTATTTACGTGCTCATCCTGGCGTCGATGCTGGCTGCTTTTGTGGCGTTTCTTGTACTGCTCATCCAACTCGTTAAGAAACTTTCACCCCAACTGGCACGTGAAGACATTCCGGAATCGCTCGCTCGCGACCTAAGCTTCAACATTGCCATGCTGGATATCATCATCATCGGCACCATCATTGCCGTACCCGCCATTATTTGGCTCGTACGCAGCAAAAAGTTCCAGTTGCGCATGACGATGGATTCCACATCACAGAAATGGTTCATCGCCACCCTTTCAGGCTTTCTCGTCATGAGCCTACTCCTGATCGTGCTCGCCAACCCCAAAGGCGACGTACAAGACAACTTTATACAGCGCGTGAAATTCATTTCCTCCCACACACTCTTTGCCTTCTGGATCGGTTATGGCCTTGTTTTCGGACTGGCTTGGGCTGACACGTTCTTTAAACGCATCCCCTTGATGCGCTTGCTGAGCCTGGCCGTGGCCATTGCGCTCCCCGGCATCCCCCTCGCCCAAAACGCCTGGAACGCGGATCTCATCCGCCTTTCCGGCGGCTCAGAACAGAACGGCCATGATTTTGGCTGGCAGTTCGGCAACTATCAGTTGCGCGGTGCCGAAGCCGTGTCCGAAGAACTGGGCGTGGACGAAGAACCCCTACCCAACCCATTTTATCCTGAGGACATGACGCAGGACGCCATCTTCTACGGCGGTACA
>JAPKCZ010000329.1 GCA_028822745.1 Kiritimatiellia bacterium
TGAACATATCGTACCGACAGCCCCGCGACAAGGGGTTTGAACCGTAGATTCCCGCTACGATTCCGACCCGGCACGGCTCGGTCTGCCTTTATAGAAAAGTCGGAATCATGCCGACAATCTCGGGTTCTGGACCCTTGTCGAAAGCTGGGGGTAGGGGATAGTCTCTTGAGTGGCATAAGCGGACCGAGTGAAACGACGGTTGAAACAACGGGCAGAAATATGAAAAGACTTGAGTTATGCTCATAGGGAGACAGAGCCATGCAGCCTTCAGCTATTAAGGTCATCGACTCTCACAGCGCGGGAGAACCCACACGCATCGTTATTTCAGGCGGACCGGATCTGGGCAAGGGCAGTATGGCGGAGCGGATGGAACGCTTTCGCAGTGACCACGACTCCTTTCGCTCGATGCTGATTGCCGAACCGCGCGGCCATGATGTTTTGGTCGGCGGTTTACTGTGCGAGCCTTGCGACCCGCAGAACAGTGCCGGCGTCATATTCTTCAACAACGTGGGCTACCTCGGCATGTGCGGGCATGGGACGATCGGATTGATGGCCACGCTGGCCTATTTGGGCCGTATCGAAAGCGGCAGCTATACCATCGAAACCCCCGTGGGTAATGTCGAGGCGACGCTGCGTGATGCCAACCGTGTGTCCGTCCGCAACGTCAGCAGTTATCGCTACAAGAAACATGTCCCGCTTGTACTTCCCGGTATCGGCACGATTCACGGCGATATCGCCTGGGGCGGCAATTGGTTCTTCCTTGTTTCCGATCATGGCCAGGACTTATCGACTCGCAATAGTGATGCGCTACTGACGTATACGTCATGCATTCGCCGCGAGTTGGAGAGGCAAGGAATCACGGGGAAGGATGATGGGCTGATTGATCATATTGAATTATTTGGCCCTGCTGTTAACGATGATGCAGACAGCAAGAATTTTGTTTTATGCCCAGGGCTAGCCTGGGATCGCTCGCCTTGTGGTACCGGCACCAGCGCCAAGCTGGCCTGCTTGGCCGCAGATGGCAAACTCGCCGAAGGCGATTTGTGGCGCCAAGCAGGTCTCTTAGACACCGTATTTGAAGCCACGTATATCCACGACAGTGATCATCCCGGAGCCATCATACCGACGATCACGGGCACCGCCTATGTAACGGCAGAAACGGAACTGATTATTCAGGATGATGATCCTTTCGCGCAAGGTATAGCCTTATGAGTCAAGATAGAGAACGCGTCGTTATTATTGGTGGTGGCGTGATTGCCATATCCTCCGCCTATTATCTGGCGAAAGCTGGTTATCAAGTGACACTACTGGAACGCAATCGTTTTGGGTCTGGTTGCTCAGAGTCGAATTGCGGTTTTATTTGTCCCAGCCACATCCTACCACTATGTGAACCCGGTGCGCGTGCGAAGACACTTAAAACGATGCTGCAAAAGGATTCTCCTTTTCGCGTGAACCCCTTTGTCGGACCTCCTTTATGGGGGTGGATGCTGCGCTTCATGCAGCGTTGCCGATACGATTATATGATTGAAGCCGCCAAGGCGCGTCATGCATTGCTGGAATCATCAATGCGTCTTTATCATGACTTGATGAATGAAAGCGTCATCGACTGTGAATGGAAAAGCAAAGGTCTGCTGTTTGTTTTTAAATCAGACAAAGCCATGGACGATTACATCAAAACCAACGATTTGATTGAAGATCAATTTGGTTTGGGAGCTAAACCTTACGACAGTAAAGCACTGGCTGAGCTTGAGCCTTCACTTAAGCCCGGTTTGGCCGGTGGCTGGCTGCATGAACATGACGCCCATCTACGGCCCGATCTCTTAATGTCTTCCTGGCGCGCAAGCTGTGAAGCATTGGGCGTCGAGGTGATAGAGAATTGTGAAGCCCAATCATTCACCATTGAATCAGGCAAAATTGTGGCTGTGGAAACATCTACGGGCTCGGTGCCGGCATCAAAAGTGCTGCTAGCCACGGGCGCTTTAGCGCCTAAGTTGGCCAAAATGTTGGGTCGTGACCTGTATATACAACCCGGAAAGGGCTATTCGATCACGACCAGCCGTCCCGATCCATGCCCTGAAATTCCAATGATATTTGTTGAGCACAGCGTGGCTGCCACGCCCTTTGATGATCGCTATCGTTTGGGCTCAACGATGGAATTCACGGGTTATGATGACCGCATCAACCGCAAACGCTTAGGCTTGCTGGAACGAGGCGCGAGTCACTATCTCAAGCAAGCACTGGGGGATACCGTGCATCAAGAATGGTGTGGTTGGCGCCCGATGGCGTATAACGGTATTCCCACGATCAGTCAGAGCAAATCAGTATCCAATGCATTCATCGCAGCCGGCCACTCGATGCTGGGCGTCTCCATGGCGCCCGCGACCGGGAAACTGATCAGTGAGATCATCACAGGCGATACACCTCATATCGCAGCGGATCCTTACGGTTAGAGTCTGAACCCGTGAGTTCTGTGCGGTTTGCGCATAGTGAATGCCAAGCGGGTCATCGTAGAACGCGGTGTCATCAAGCGCAAAAAATGGCGCAAGCGAAATGGTTTCATGCCGACACAGGGTTCACCAGAAAAACCCGTGGGCGTCATCTGGTGCGGAACAAGATTCAGAACAAGAGGCGCAGCCCCAGCCCAACCGATGCGCAGCACGAGCAGAAAAAGCGTAAATACGAGAAGGATGAGGTGCGTTCGTATGGTGATCTTTCGAGAGCAGCATAGACAATGCGCCCGCAAGGATGCTATGAAAAGGAACTACAAAACTTACTCTCGGATCGACAGATGCATTTCAACAAATTCGGCCAGACATACCAACTTCAGATTGCAAGCGAGCAGGACATTCTCAATGTGCTCGAATTGGACGAATCCCTATGGGTCGCATCCAGCGCGCCTGTCACGTCCTTTCGTACCGACTCGCGACTCCTCAACCACATTGATCATGATGGAAATGGGCGCATCAACACGCGCGAAGTCAAAGATGCTATTCTCTGGACACAGGGCGCATTCGGCGGACTGAGCAAGGTGCACTGGGGCGCTGACCACATCACCAGCGACGCCATTTCATCCGCAAGTCCGGACGGACAGAAGATACTGGATGCCAGCGCTTACATTCACAACGCCCAGAAGTCCGAAGACCGCAACCGAACCACTTTGGCACAGGTACGCGGCTTCCTGTCGAGCGTGCGTCAGCAAGTGCTTAATGGCGACGGAGCCGTCGTGCCGGAAGCGGCGCAGAGCGACCCGACCAAGGCATTCATTGAACACATTATTCAACTGACCAGCGGCACAGAGGACGCCAGTGGAAAAATGGGTGTCACCCGGAAAGACCTTGCGACATTCATGAATTCTGTGCACGCCTTTCTGAACTGGCGTGATCGCGAACACCAATCCGAAGAGGGTCAGACTGACGTCATTTTGCCGCTGGGCGAAAAGACCGTCGCCGCGCACGCACTGGTCACGCGCCTGAGCGCACCTATCGAGCACTACTTTAACATTGTCAGCGCCATCCATTTCCGCCCTGAGCTACGCGCCTCCCTGGCGTCCAAAGCCGACGAAACGGACGGGGACGCGTACGCCCAGAGTGATCCGCTGTGCGATTGGCTTGCTCGATTCCCTATCGCGGAACCTTGTGACGATGGTGAACTGCCATTGGAGCCGACAGCCGT